>JAHZBS010000289.1 GCA_019423265.1 Clostridiales bacterium | reverse complement strand
ATAGAAAGCATGTTATCCTCGCTGATCTCATAAAAAACCAAATGCTTGGCGACTACAAAAAACGTATAGAAGTTTTTTTTCAAATCTTGCTTCCATAGATATGCCCATCATTGGATTCTCTTCCAGCAAAGATATTGCCTTCAAAATAGACGCGACCAGCTTTTGAGCGGCCTTTTTATTGCCAAGAGTCTGTGCAATATATTCCTGCGTCTGGCGAATATCCAATACCGCCTGATGCTTGTATATTATTTTTATTAAACGGGCCATCGCCTTGGCTTTGATAATTTCAGCATTATTTTCATTTACCTCGAAAGGAAAGCCTCCTGCATTCAGAGACTGCTGAAAAAAACATTGACCGCGTCTGTCAATGTGAGCCCATTTTTTCCATACACGTCTTCCAACTGTTTGCGCAGTACCGGATTGATTTGGATGCGAAACATATCCGTTTTCGCAGATGAAACGATATTTTCCATTTATCCAGCCTCCTGTCTAAAACCCGCATATCACAGACCCCTTTCAACCCGTCGACATTGTGGCCACAAAAGCGCCACAATGTCGCAATTCCGCGAGAAGGTAAGATGTAATATAAATCATATTCACAGTATTCACCCAAATTCAAAACATTGTTTGCCTTTATGCTTTAATATACCGTGTATTCCGCCCCTGTCCGATCCGCTTAATGCTGCCGTTTCTCACCATAACTCCCAGCACAGCTTCTACTGTAGTTGGACTGACATCGGGCAGTATCTGGCAAATGTCGGCTTTGGAGATGGGAGTAAGGCTATTCAATACAGTGGCTTCCACGCGAGCTTTCTTTGTGATTTTCTTTCCATGGACAACAGCAAAGCGTTTATCAAGTTCCTTATAGCATATATAAAGCGTAGAAAGGAAATTCTCTATAAAAGGGAAATAGCTGTTTTCGTTTTCGGCCCAGCCTTCGGAAGATTGCCGCAAGGCTTCATAGTAGTATGCTTTATAGTTGTTGATCTGTTCCTCGAAAGAAACATACTTTCCTGCGTCATAGCCATTTTTATAAAGTAAAAGTAGGGAAAGTAGCCGAGACATTCTGCCATTTCCATCACGAAATGGATGAATACAGAGAAAGTCCAGAATTACGCAGGGAATAAGCAGAAGCTGGTTGATATTGGAGTCGCTTCTGGCCGCCATATAGGCTAATTCCAGTTGTTCCATCGCCTGGGGCGTTTCTTCTGCAGGTGTTGGCCGGAAACGAACCCTCTGCTGACCTACGGCGTCTACCTCCAAAATCACATTGTCATCGGTCTTATACTGGCCGCCATATTCATATCCCGCAATGGACATCATCATCTCGTGAAGCCGAAGAATATCGCTCTGCCGGAAGTCAATGTGCTCATAACTCAAATGGATCGTATTCAGAGCATCCCTATACCCGGCAATCTCCGCCTCATTGTGGTTTAAGGGGGTGCTGTTTTGGTTGACGATGGCGTGGATACGCTCATCACTGGTTACGATACCTTCTATGGCATTCGAGCTTTTGACTGACTGCACCTTAGCAATAGATTCCAGTTCAGTAAAAACCTGCGCGTATTCATCCTTCCGAACTCCCGCCATTGTTTTTAACGAAACAATGCTGGAAGTTAGATTGACCAGATTCGCCGGGAGTAATCCGTTGTTCAAAAAAGAATAGTTAAATACTCTCATTCCACATCCTCCATTTTTATCTGCATATAATATTACCATTTTATATGCAGATAATCAACCCCATGAGCAGCTTTTCTGCATATTTTACTTTGTTTTATATGCAGATATTCTTTCAAACGGTGCATATCACTCCGCAACGTCTTGAGCCATTGTTCCATTTTGAAAGCGCCAACCTTATTCAGATAGGCCAAAGCGTCTGCCTGTCCCCGGAAATAGATATGTTCCCGTTCCATATTGTCGGCCTGCATATACAGCCGGATGAATTTTTCAAGACTTTATATTCCTCGGTTGAGCAATGAAATTTTCCAACTTTATAGTCAAAAGTCAAATGAATCATAATTTTGCCTTTGGAATAGAGGTAAATTCCTGTGTGATTAAGATTACTATCGGTAACACCACATGATATTTGCAATCCCAAAGGGAATTTTTCTTTTTTCATTATCGACATTAGTCTTCTTCTGAACCACTCGCCTTGCGAAGTGAAGCCATATGTAACAGAAGAACAAGTCAGAGTGGCCAAAGCGGTGAACACATTGTCTTTTTTACTGCACCACCAGCCAGAGCGCTTCAAACGTGTAGGGCGCACAGAGTATGCGCACTACGACCATGACAGCTTGAAAGTGGGCGCCAATGGGAAATGGAATTGGCACAGCAGGGCGTAGGAGGAACAACGGCGATGCAGATCGTCTGCGCGGATGCGCCTTTCCTTTCTTCTCCTCCTGTAACCGAGGAAAAGAACGTCGGCTTTGCATTACCGCCGCGCGGCGATCATTTCAAAGCATATCAATATCTGACGGGGCGCGGTGTCTGCGATGAGGTCCTTGCATTCTGCTTTCATACAGGCCGCGTCTATGGCACAAACCGCAAGACAGCAGAACGGGAATACACGAACTGTGTTTTTGTGGGCTTTGATGAATCGGGAAATCCGGCCCATGCGAGGCTGCGGGGTGTATAAGACTCTCGCCGCAAAGTACCACACAAAGGTTAGAAGCATCAGAGATAAGTATCGCATTGGCAAGGACTTTGGAATCCGCTATGAGACGAAATTCGGAATGAAAACGGCCTTATTCTATAACGAAAGTTTTCGGATACAAACGGAAGTAGTAACGGGCGAATTTGATACGATTGCCAAGAGCTATTTTCGTACCAGCCCTTGCAGTCTGATTCAAAGGCTAAAAGCACGGAAGTGTAAGTGGTGTGAAACGGAAAATGTGGACTTGGAAGTTCACCATGTACGCAGATTAAAGGATTTGAAGGGAAAAGCCCTATGGGAACGGGCGATGATTGGGCGCAGACGCAAGACGATGGTTTTGTGTACCGCCTGTCATGATTTGTTACACGCTGGAAAATTATACTGATTTCTGGAGAGCCGGATACGCTGAGCGGTGTAAGTCCGGTTCGGAGGGGAGTTCTTGGAAACCTACCGCAGTAATACGGTAAGGCGCCGGGTGCTTACCCTACTTTTGAACTTTATTACGGTGTAGACAATATGCAGTGGAGGTTGACGGGATATCGTTATAA
>JAHZBS010000288.1 GCA_019423265.1 Clostridiales bacterium | reverse complement strand
TTCAATGATTTTGCTGGCGATAAGCGGGATAGGGGTCGGCGTAGATGAATAAGCAGATCGTATTACAAAGGGGATTGATTTTAGGGCTGATCAGCATGATCGTCGTGCTGATGTCCGGATGTTTTGCCGGTGCGATCACCGATGAACCGTATCTGGGGGAGGAAGTGTCGGAGAGTAGCGCGCTCCAGGAGCTGCCGCGCAATAATGCCGCGGAAGCGGAGGTGACGAAGCTCTGGCTGGTGGACCGAAATACAGCGCTGCCATCATCCTTCACGCCGTCGGCGCTGACGGTGGTAGGCGAATCCGGTGAATGGCTGGTCGAGGCCGCGGCTGTGGACTATAGCAAGATGACGGAGGCAATGAAAGCAGATGGCGTAGGCGATCTGTATTTGGTGCAGGGGTATCGCTCCTATGAGGAGCAGGAAGAGTTGTACGCTGCCTGTGTACAGTCTTTTTTGGACAAGGGGGAATCGGAGAGCCGGGCGGACTTGCTGGCGTCATATCAATTGGCGAAAGCCGGACAGGATGAGCATCAGACTGGATTGGCAGTGGATGTGAGCGCCTCGGCAGATCTGACCTTGAGCGAGGATTTCCGCAGTACCGACCAGGGCAAATGGCTTGCCCGAAACGGCTGGAGATATGGTTTTGTCTACCGATACGAGGCGACGGACACAGGGCTCAAAGAGCCTTGGCATCTTCGATATGTGGGAGCGATTCACGGTCAGATCATGACGGAGAGGGGCTTCACCCTGGAGGAATACTTAGATTTCCTTGCGCAGAGCGGGCAGTATTACTTCACGGACAGCCAAGGGGTCCAGTACGTGATCTACTACCGCAGCAGCCTGGTGGAGAGCTTCCGCAATATCCAGAGCATATGCGGCGACAATCAAGGACATTATATTATCACCTGTTTTGTATAGGGAACCGACGGGAGATCAGAGCCGATTTTGCGCGGCTCTTTTTTTTGCGTATTTCATTGATGGGTTGCATCTACATAGTTGATTTTTCACACGAAATGCCGTATAATAAGAGAAATGAATAGCCGTAACAGTGCGGCGTGGAGGCTATATGAGGACAAAACCGGTGATTGGGATTACGACAGATTACGATATGCAGGAGAACCGGTACTATCTGAGAGAAGAGTATGAGAAGGCGATCGCTGAGTGTGGAGGAATCCCTGTAGGCATCTTTGCACCGGCGGGCCGTCCTGTGCAATGGTCCGGCGGTGCAGATGAACTGCTGGAAGGCTATACAGTGGAAAACTCCGTATGGGAGGTTCTGGACGGAATTCTTTTCAGCGGGGGAGAGGATTTAGATCCTATGTTCTACCGGGAGAAGACACGACAAGAGAATGGGGAGATCAATCCCATACGCGACCGGCATGAGCTGAATTTGGCGCGAGAGGCTATGGCGCGCGATATTCCCTGCCTCGGGATATGCCGCGGCATCCAGGTGATGGCGGTGGCCCGCGGAGGAAGCGTCTGGCAGGATCTAGCTATGCTAGACGGGGTTCGCGCCCAGCACAAGGAGAAAGCGCCGAACTGGTATCCGATTCACTCTGTCAGCGTGGTGGAGGGGAGCCGGTTGAAGGAGATATTGGGGGCGAGCCAGATTCGAGTCAATTCCAGCCATCACCAGGCCGTCCGTGAAAGCCGGGAAGGACAGTACAGCACAAGCGGGATAGCGGAAGATGGAGTGGTGGAGGCCATCGAGACGCGCGATCTGAGATTTTGGCTCGGGGTTCAGTGGCATCCGGAACGAATGCTGCATGATCCCATTCAGAGGAGATTGTTTCAAGCTTTTATAGATGCGTGTAGCGCCACGAGATGAAGGAGAGATGAGCATGGATATTCAGCTACATGATATTGTAAAACTCAAAAAGCCCCATCCCTGTGGCAGCTACCAGTGGCTAGTGCTCCGCACAGGGATTGATTTCCGGCTGCGCTGCACGGTCTGCGGCCATGAAGTTATGATTCCCAGAGAAAAATTGGAGAAAAGGATTCGGCGAATTTTGCGGGGCGATACGGAGATCAATCCCAACAAGCAGTGATAGCTATAGCAGTTTCCACCAGCAGTTTACACTAGCAGTTTCCACTGCGAAAATTTCTATTGGCTAAGTGAGAAAACTATGGTATACTAATCGCGGAAGCGTACAGGTATATTTGTGGGAAAATTGGGGAGGGATGCGCATGAAACGATCCGTTGCAAAGGGCCTGAATATCTATTTCATCCTTCTGTATTTTGTACTGCTTATTTTGATTGCCACTACCGTCATGTTCTTTGCCAGCGGAAACACTTCGGAGGGCATCATCTCCGCGTGTCTTATCGCTGTGACGGCAATCGCAACCTTCTATGTGATTATGTTTATGCGGACGACGGTGAGCGAACGGATTTTGTGGAATGCGGTCCAAATTGGAACGATCCACGAGCAATATATGAATCAGTGGGATTACCCCTATGCGATTCTCACGTTGGACCAGACTGTTTTATGGTATAACCAAGAGTTCAAAAAACTTTTTACCGACGTTGACGACCTGGAGGAAAAGAGCATCGAGGAGCTCCTAGGGGGAATCAAGCTACAGAAGGACGACAGGGAGCTGCAAGAGAAGGAAATTACCTACAATGGCCGCTACTACTTTCTACGGCTGAACCGGGTTCAAATTGAGGATGACGAGCAGGCGGAGGAAAAGGACGGGCTGGATGAGTGTGCTAAGCAGTTTTATACCATAAGCCTGATTGATATCACCCGTGAAGTGGAGCTGGAACAGGAAAATCTGGACCGGCAGACAGTTGTGGCGCTGATCTATATCGACAATTATGACCTTGTATTCAGCAGCATGGAGGAGGGCCGCCGTCCCTTATTAGAGGCCATGATTTACCGCAGGCTCAACGACATGGCGGCGGAACTGGGCGGGATCCTGACGCGCCTTGAGAAGGATCGATTCTTTTTGATCTTTCCCCATAAAGCGCTGCTCAAAATTGAAGAGGGAAAATTCAAAATTCTGGAAGAAGTTCGAAAACTCAATATTGGAAATAAATTGCCGGTGACTCTCAGCATCGGCGTCGGAATCGACGAAAGACTGGAGCAATCCCAGGAGTACGCCAGAGCTGCGGTGGATTTGGCACTTGGCCGCGGAGGCGATCAGGCGGTGATCAAGAATGAGGAGCGGTATATTTTCTATGGAGGCCGCACCAGCGGCGTAGAAAAGAACACGAGAG
>JAHZBS010000287.1 GCA_019423265.1 Clostridiales bacterium | reverse complement strand
GCCACGGCGGATATATCGATGTGATCCCTACGCTGCCGGATGACTGGGCCAACGGGTCATTTGCAGGTCTTGTGGCCCGGGGGAATATTGTTGTCGATGCCGTATGGAAGAACAAGCTTGTACAGGAAATCTGCCTGCATCCCCGAAAGGACGGCGATTGCAAGGTTTTGTGGAATCGGCCATGCCAAGTTCAAGTTACCGGCGAGGATGGGCAGGCGGTAGCGTACACAAAGGATGCAGATTGCCTCTGTATACCCGTTGTGACAGGCAGAACGGTTCGGATTCGGCCAATGGAGTAGCAGTTTACTAGCAAGGGTTAGGGGATGGGTGCAAAGATGCAGGGGGATATCGGAGGTGTAGTTAAGAATCTGCGCTATGCGATGACAATTATCTGTAAAGCAAGCCCAACTAGGCTGTGGGTCACCATTCTTGAATCCGTCCTGCGCGGGACGGCGCTGTTTATGCTGGATGTGTACCTGCTGCGAATCATTGTCAATTCTGTGCAAGCGGGAAGCGATTTTGGGAGGCTGGCCGTCACCACCATATGGGTTGCCGGATATTATGGCGCGGTGCAGATTTTTCGGACCGTGCTGCAAACCCTCTACTATCCCATCTCGAATCTGAAGATTCAGGAATCGATTCAACTGCGCCTTTTTACCACTTCGATGGAAGCGGATCTATCTTGTTTTGAGGATTCCGAATTTTATGACCGGTATGTAAAGGCGATCCAGGAGGCGCCTACCCGCGCCTCCCAGATATTAGATTCCATCAGCGACCTGATTCTGTTTATCACCTATGTTGCCACCAATGGAGCGCTGCTTGTGACCATGGCGCCGGAACTGATGGTATGGGCATTTTTGCCCGTGCTTGTAGAAGTATTGATAGGAAAACGGCGCAACAAGGTTTCCTACGAGTTAACGATGCGGGTTACGGAACAAAACCGAAAGCGAGATTACGTGCGCCGCGTCTTTTATTTGCAGAACTATGCGAAGGAGCTGCGGTTGACAAATATCTACCGTGTTCTGTTCCGGCAGATGGACGAATCCCTGCGGGATATCTGCAGGGCTATCCGTGAATACGGATTGAAACTGGCGCTCTTTGAGTACGTGAGAGATGAGACCGTCGAGGTACTGGTCTATATCGGCAGCATTTTGTGGACCTCATTTCGTGTTTTGACGGCGAAAACGATGCCGCTGGGGGATGCGCTGGTGGTCATCAATTCCATCAGCACGGTGGCCTTTACCTTTCAAGATTCCATCCAGCGGCTCTTTGAGTTTCATGAGCATTCGCTCTACATTCAAAATTTGCGCTATTTTCTGGAGTATGAGCCAACGATACAGAGGGATCCGAAAGGGCTGCCTGTCGTGGACTTTCGGGGACTGGAATTCCACAACGTCTCCTTTCACTATGCAGGGCAGGAGACAGAGGTTTTGCATCAGGTGAATTTGAGTATACAGGCGGGAGAAAAAATCGCGCTGGTTGGACAGAATGGAGCGGGAAAGTCCACCATTGTCAAGCTGTTAATGCGCCTGTATGATCCGACGCAGGGGGAGATTCGGCTCAATGGTGTGGATATCCGCCAGTATCGTTTGGACGAGTATCGCGCTCTTTTCGGAGTCGTCTTTCAAGACTATCGAATTTTTTCCGCGCCGGTCAAAGAGAATGTTCTCCTCCACCCTTGCGGCGACGGGGACGAAGCGATTGTGGCGGATGCCTTACAAAACAGTGGGATCCAGGAGAAGGTGCGCTCCCTGCCCCATGGGATGGACACAGTTCTGACAAGAGAATTTGATGAGGAGGGGGCGGTGCTATCGGGAGGAGAGGCGCAAAAAATTTCCATTGCCAGAATCTTTGCAAAGGATTGTGAGCTGGTGATCATGGATGAACCTTCGTCTGCCCTAGATCCCATCGCGGAACACGCCATGTATGACAATATGATGCGCGCATGTCAGAATAAAAGCGTTATCTTTATCTCCCACCGCCTGGCGTCCGCCGCCATGGCGGATCGCATCTATCTGCTGGAGAACGGCCGGATTGTGGAGCAGGGAAGCCACGCGGAGCTCATGCGCCATGGGGGCCGGTACCAGGAGATGTTCTCCATTCAGGCTAAGAACTACGGGGAGAAAGGGGCGGCCATATGAAACCGAAGCGGGCCCAAGCGGTGGCAAACATTTGGTTTATGTTGCGCCAGATTGCCCGGTATACGCCGGGGTATATGGCGCTGATGATCGTGGAGGGCGTCGTCTGGGGAATAATCCACGCCGCATCCAGCGTCATATTCGTCAAGATGCTGTTTGACCGGCTGGAAAAAGGGGGGCCCTTTTTTGAGATTGCGCTCATATCCGCGGGGATTGCCTTGTTCTCCCTCTTGTCGGAGGGATTTTCCCAGTGGTATTGGCAGTGTTATAACAGTAAGGCCCGCCAGAAACTCCATCGGAGGATGCAGGGCGATTTATGCGACAAAGCGAGGAGAATGGATCTGGGCTGTTATGATGATCCCGCGTTTTATACTCAATTCGTGTGGGCCATGCAGGAGGCGGACAAACGGGCTGTAGCCGTGGTGGAGGATCTGGGAAAAATGATCAACCGGGTCGTCGCCCTGTGCACCATCACGGGCGTGCTGCTGACGGTCAGCCCTGCGGTAACCTTGCTTATGTTGGGGGCGGCGACTGTCCAGACTGCCCTCCGCTTATACGGCATCCGTGTGCGCTTTCAGCGGGAGTTAGAGTTGAAGCCAGATCAGAGGGAAAGCGAGTACGCGGGTCGAGTCTTCTATCTAGCGGAGTATGCCAAGGAAATCCGAATGAGCGGTGCGGGCACCCTATTCAAGGGCAAGTACACCGATGCGTTGCAGCGGCAAAAGAACACGTATAAGCGGTATGAAAAGCGGCTGCTGGCCATCGAAGGGGCAGGCGCCCTGGTATTGCACCTGCTGGAGACCATGGGGATCTTTCTTCTTCTCCTATTCGAACTCCTTGTGCGGCAAACCATATCTCTGGGAGGCTTCGCGGCCACCGTCAATGCCATCTGGAAGGTCAACTGGCATGTCAGCGATTTGTGCGAGCGCCTGCTGAAATTTCCAGAGCATAGCTTGTATATACAGCTCTATCGATCCTTTCTCGAGTATGAGCCCAAGATTCAGGGGGGAGAGACTGCCATTCCAAAATTTGAAGAACTCCGCGTAGAAAACGTTTCCTTCTCTTACCCGGGCGTGGAGACGGAATG
>JAHZBS010000286.1 GCA_019423265.1 Clostridiales bacterium | reverse complement strand
GGTCTCCCTATTTTTAGACTCTACCACATACCATTAACCTCTTCCTCTGCACGCCGTTTCCTCTCATCTTCCTCCTAACCGGCGTGCATTTTCACTTCGCTCGCTCCCTTCTCCCCTATTTTTCTCCGCCGGTCTCCCTATTTTTAGACTCTACCACATACCATTAACCTCTTCCTCTGCACGCCCTCTCCTCTCATTTTTCTCCAGCCCGGCGTACATTTTCACTTCGCTCGCCCCCTTCTCTCCTATTTTTCTACGCCGGTCTCCATTTTTAGACTCTATCCCATACCATTGACCGCTCTCTACACCCCCTCTCCAGCCCGGCGTACATTTTCACTTTCAATCTGGCAAACCATCATTTTACTAGGCCAATTTATTGACATACAATAAGCAGCCTACAGACTCGTACATGAGTCTGTAGGCTGCTTGCATCCTCTGGATTGGGGTGTCAAAATTCCTTCTGTCATGTAGGAAACACGGAACCCGATCGATTATGGGTTTTCGCGGCGGCAGGGCGACGGATGGTTCTGCTCCCATTCCACGAGTGCCTCATGGGCACAGCACTGCAAAAACTCCTGTTCCTGCGGCGACAGCCCTTCCGGAAGGAATGCATTGCCCACCACAGTCTCCCGCGTAAAGAACTCATACCAAACCGCTGCCAGCAGATACCGCCCCTGGGGAATTGACGCGTGAAAGGTATCGCGGTGCAGATTAGAAAAGCCAAGGGCCAGCGCATGTTGAAAGGCATATCCACATGGAATGATAGAGATCCCTCCCAGGTCCCTTGCCGCTTGTTCATAGGCGGCTTCCAGCTGATCGTACATCGCCCGCTGGCTGGCAAATCCAAGTTCCTCCGTCAGGCGCTGGCTGCCCTCCTCATAGGCCCAGGTCTCATGGATCACCAGCTGTGCCCCCGGCGCGTACTGCTTAACATACTCGGCCAATGTCGTTAAATATGGCTGATAGGTCGCCTTGTCCGCGCTGAAATGGCTAGCCTGCTGCAGCGTGACAAAATCCCACGGCTGGCTGGACAGGACCTCCCGGCTGGTTGCCATGACATGACTCTCTCCGTCTCCGTTTACCTGCTTTTCATAAGCCGCTTCCTCACGGCACGCAAAACCTACATGCTGCGCCAGACTGCATCCTCCGTAATACAAATTGGTCACATTGAGCGGTTGCCCCCCTGCCACAGCGATCTCACGAAGATACCGCGTCGCGTCCTGAGAAAAGCTATTCCCGATGGCTAATACTTCCAATCCGATTCCCTCCTAAATATGCAGCAAACGCTGCGCAATGCTAAAATATATGACCAAGGAAAATGCATCCACAATGGTCGTGATCAGCGGAGAAGCCATGATGGCCGGGTCTGCGTGAATCAGTTTCGCCGCCATGGGGAGCAGCCCGCCAACGATTTTAGCCAGCACCACGGTTATAAACAGACTGATCACCACAGTCAGCGCGATCATCTCATTGCCCGGATACATCCACCGAAGCCGCACGTAGTTCACCAGGGATAAAACCAACCCCACCAACAGCGCCACCCGAAGCTCTTTCCAGAACACCTTGAGCGCGTCCTTCATCCGAATCTCCGAAAGCGCCATACCGCGGATGATAAGCGTAGCGCTCTGAGAGCCAGCGTTTCCCCCTGTATCAGTCAGCATAGGAATAAAGGTGACCAACAGCGGCAGCGCGGCAAAAGCCGCTTCGTACTTCTGCAAAACGCCGCCAGTGATCATAGCTGAGACCATGAGCACCAGCAGCCAGAGAATCCTGTGCCGGGCTAAAGTCCAAACGCTGGTTTTTAAGTATGGCTTCTCCGAAGGCGTCATGGCCGCCATTCTTTCGAAGTCTTCCGTTGCCTCCTGCTCCATGACCTCCACCGCGTCATCCACCGTCACGATGCCTACCAGCCGGTTTTCCTCATCCACAACCGGTATGGACAGCAAGCCATACTTTGAAAATAACTTAGCCGTCTCCTCCTGATTCTCCGTTGTGACAACAGATATCATATTCGCATCCATAATCGATTCAATGCCCGACTCGTCGTCCGTCATGAGCAGATCCTTCACACTGACCTCACCCTCCAAGCGCCGATCGGCGCTGGTGACATAGCAGGTGTACACCGTCTCTTTATTGAGGCCCGTACTGCGGATCTTCCGAATCGCAGCCCCGACCGTCATCGTCTTGCGCAAATCCACAAACTCCGCCGTCATAATGCTGCCGGCTGAGTCTTCCGGATACTTCAAAAACTGATTGATCATCGCCCTCTTCTCGGGCGTTGCGTTCTTTAAAACGCGCTTCACCACATTGGCCGGCAACTCCTCCAGCATGTCCACCATGTCGTCAACAAATAAATCATTCATAATCTGGGATATCTCCGTATCCGTCACCGACTCAATGATCGTCTGCTGCGTCTCCACCGACAGCTCTGCGAACACATCCGCCGCCATCTCCTTAGGCAGCATACGGAACACGACTGCCATTCTCTCCGGCGGCAGTTCTTCCAAAAATTCCGCAATATCGACTTCGTTTCGCTTTGCCAGCGCATCCTTTACAAGAAAGAATTTCTTCTCTTCCAGCCACTCCTTTAACAGTCCAAAATTCAATGGCTCCATTTTCCCATCCTCCTTTTCTCGTTGTACAAAAAGGCCTAGAAAACGGACAAAACCGCAGAAACAACGTTCACCTCCGGTGAGCGCTCAAACTGCGGGACGAATATACTATGAAAAAGGGAATTCAAGCAGTCCGCAAGCGGACCGAAACCCATCGCTCATGATCGTCGCTGTCCTCGTTTCTACATCGGCCGCTTATTTCCACTTGCTTTCCCTCCAATCTTGTCTAGAATCGCATTTATTATATTCCCATCGACAGGAAAAATCAACCCCTGACGGGAAAACTTAACAAAGAAAGCCTTACCCCTTCAATTCCTCCTCTATGATATAGCGAGGCCGCGCCTTGACCTCCGAGTAGATTTTTCCGATATACTCCCCTAATACGCCGAGACAGAGAAGCTGGACACCCCCTAAAAGCCAGATAGAGCAGACAATGGCCGTCCATCCGGCCACAGCGAGCCCCGCGAATTTTGAGATCAGGGCATATAACAGGCCTAGAATGCTGAGCAGGGAGATAACAAATCCAAGGCCTGATATGATTTTGAGAGGTTTTACACTGAAAGACGTAATCCCTTCCAAGGCGAAAGATAGCATTTTTTTAAGCGGATATTTCGATTCTCCCGCAAACCGCTCTCCCCGGT
>JAHZBS010000285.1 GCA_019423265.1 Clostridiales bacterium | reverse complement strand
ATTTCTCAACAATTTTCTGAAATTTAAATATATTAAATGTCGTTTGGGCGACCAGGCAGATTTCTTGTTCTTTTCTTTGTGGAAGTTTTCCAAAATCTTCCTCAGACTGTATAATAAAACAGTCATTTTGACACCATCCCTGGATCCCCTTCACTTCTGGGTGTTCTGGATTCCCTAAAATGATCACCGGACATCCCGCAAGGCTTTCCTCCCGGACGATGTTGTGTATCTTCTTGACATAGGGACATGTGGCATCCAGGATGTCAACCTGTTGTTCCTCCAAACGGCGGTATACCGCCTCCCCTACGCCGTGAGCCCGGATTGCCGCCTCATCGCCAGCGCCCAGCTCACTCACATCGGCTACTGTTTTAACCCCCTGTCCTTCCAGGCGGGCCACCACATCCGGATTGTGAATCAGGGGACCAATGGTGTACAGCGTCTTCCCATTCTTTTCAGCCGCTCGCTTTTCCACAAGCTCCAGCGCATTTCGAACGCCAAAGCAAAATCCCGCCGTCTTTGCCACCTGAATGGTCATGACACCTTTCCTCCGGCTAACGTGCAGATACGGTCAACAACCTCTTGCACCGTCAGCTGTGTCGAATCCACCATAACTGCATCCTCCGCCTGTCGAAGCGGCGCAATGGCGCGATGTGTGTCCCGATAATCTCGGGATGCAATCTCCTCCTGGATGGCCTCCTGGGAAAAGCCAGTCTCGCCTTTATCGCAGAGCTCTTGATACCGCCTTCTGGCCCGCTCTTCCACTGAGGCAGTCAAATAGATCTTCACACCTGCGTCCGGCAAAACCGCTGTCCCGATATCCCGCCCATCCATAATGACATCATATCGCACGGCAAGTTCCCTCTGTAACCCTAACAGCTTGTCTCTGACACATGGATAGACCGCTATTTTGCTGGCGGCCTCCCCCACATCCTGGGCGCGAAGCAGGTCCGTCACATCCTGCCCTGCAATGTACATTCTCTGTACTCCGCCGGAAAACTGGATGGTGGCGCTGACAGAAGATAGCGCGTCTTCCACAGCCGCCTCATCTGAAAGGCAGACCCCCTCCTGCAGCAAATACCATCCCAGCGTTCGGTACATGGCGCCGGTATCCACATAATGAATTCCCAACTGTTTTGCTACTAATTTAGCCACCGTGCTCTTCCCTGCGCCGGAAGGCCCATCTAACGCAATCGTCCGCATTCGATCCTCCTCAATTCCTATTGAAATCGCCTATCCGCCGCGTACACGCCTGCCGCAACGCCGGTGGAGAAGGCTATCTGCAAATTAAAACCGCCGGTCAGCGCATCCACATCCAACACTTCTCCTGCAAAAAATAGCCCTGGACACCGTTTGGATTCCATCGTCTTAGGATTGATCTCCCGCACATCCACGCCTCCCATGGTGATGATGGCTTCCTCCATTCCACGGCTCTGGTGAACTGTCACCGTAAAATCTTTGAGAAGATTTCGCAGCGCCGACCGCTGCTCTCTCGTAATGGCGTTGACCTTTGTTCCTGCGGGAATACCCGACCGCTCAAGGATGACAGGGATAAGCGTTTGCGGCAGCAGATCATCCAGCGCATTCTGAAAATCGCGCAGAGCGAATTTTTCAAAATCGCGGAGCAAGCGCTTGTCCAAAGCATCCTCATCGAGCCCAGGCTTTAAGTCCATGTGAAATACAAAACCTGCCTCACCAAAATCCAATCCATTTTGGGCTAGCCAGCGCTGCATATAGCTGGATGCGCTCAACACCACCGGACCGCTTATGCCAAAGTGGGTGAAGAGTAGCTCTCCGAAATCACGGCAGACCACCTTTCCTCCCCTCTCCGTAACCCAAACCGCTGTATTTCGAAGGGATAGCCCTTGCAGTTTGCGGATCCAGCTTTCCCGGCAGACTAGAGGAACCAGACCTGGCCGCCGCGGAGTTACACTGTGCCCCAGAGTTTCGGCCCATCGGTAACCATCGCCAGTGGATCCCGTCCTCGGATAGCTCCTGCCTCCCGTGGCAATGACCACAGCTTTGCCACGATACGCGCCTTGCCCCGTGATGACAGACCAATACCCCTCTTCCGGCTCAACGGCATTCACTTCTTCCTTCAGATGAAGTCTGGCACCGGCTTCCGACCCATAGCGGGCCAACGCCGCCACGATATCGGAGGCCCGATCACTCACAGGAAAAATTCGGCCTCCCCGTTCTTCTTTCACTGGCACGCCCATCTTCTCGAAGAACTCCATCACATCCAGGTTGGAGAAGCTGTGAAAGCTGGAGTACAGAAAGCGTCCGTTGGACACCACATGGTCCATAAATGTTTTCACGTCCGCAATATTCGTGACGTTGCACCGGCCCTTGCCAGTGATGCCGACCTTAACGCCG
This sequence comes from Clostridiales bacterium, assembly GCA_019423265.1. The sequence continues at coordinate 885 of JAHZBS010000285.1, read as the reverse complement.
GGACGTGGATTTTTTTCTAACACCAGCGCGCTGGCCCCTTCTTCAGCGGCCTTCCCTGCCGCCATCAAGCCGGCTGCCCCGGCGCCGATGACAATCACATCCCATGTCCTCATGGCAACGGCTTCCCAAACACAAGATCATCTCTCTCCTCGCTGTCATAGACATCATACTCTTTCCAGATGCTCTCCAGACTGCTGAGGGAATGGGTGATCTCATCCCTGCGCCCTATGCTCAGCGCAACGATGAGGGAATTCAATAAACTCAGAGGCGCCACGAGGGAATCCACAAAGGATACCATGTCACTCCTCGCTTTCAAGGTATAGTCGGAAAAAGGAATTAATGGCGAGACGTCGCTGTCTGTGACGGCCACGACTTTCGCACCCCTGGACTTGGCAAATTCCATAGCGCGGACGGTTCGCTTGGAATACCGCGGAAAACTGATTCCAATCACCACGTCCTCCGCACCAATCTTCAACATCTGCTCAAAGGTCTCGCTGACACTGTTCGTATGGATCAACCGCACATCGTCGAACAGCAGATTCATATAAAATCCGAGAAAGGCCGCCAGCGACGCACAGCTTCGGACACCGAGAATATAAATCCGGCGTGAGCGCAGGATCGCATCCACTGCCTTTTTAAATCCTTCTTCATCCGCCATCTCCAGCGTAGCCTTGATATTGTCCATGTCCGCCTGCAAGATGGACGTAAGAATATGGGATTGATCCATCCTCCCCTTGGACACTTCCATTCTTTGCAGCGCTGTCAGCCGGACTTTGACTAACTCTTCCAGTGCGCGCTGCAAACTCGGATAGCCATCGTACCCCAGCTCATTGGCGAACCGGACCACCGTGGACTCGGATACACCTACAATCTGCCCCAGCTTGG
>JAHZBS010000284.1 GCA_019423265.1 Clostridiales bacterium | reverse complement strand
TTTCCAATCCGGCCATAGATGACCATGACTTTGTCGGAAGGACATTTGCGGTAGCGGGAGAGAATGACAAGCAGCGTGCTGAGGACGAGTATGACGATGACGGCGATCAAAATAAACGGTTCCATAGAATACACCCCTTCATAAATTGATTTTATACACTGTGATTCACACAGGCTCCACAATTAGTGTCTCCTGATCCACATCGACGACGCGGACGCTGGCCCCCACAGGGATCTCCTGATCCGCGGAGGTGACAGCGTCCAATTCCCGCTGCTGATCCTGGATCAGAATGGTGATCTTTCCGCTCCCTTGGCGGTTTGCGGGGATCCGGAGGTAGACGCGCCCAGTCCGCCCGATGGCGTTGGACATCTGCAATGTTCCGTTATCTTGCAGTCGAAGCGCCTTTTTAAAAGCCCACGCCACAAAGATCATGGCGGCGAAACCGCCGGCTATGGCGAGAAGGATGGCGACATAGTAGGGGACGGATGTGCTCAACAGGAAGACGCCAAGCCATCCACTGATGCTGAAAAAGGCTACGAAACCGCGGACGGTAAAGAGCCGCAGTCCGTCGAGACCGCTTCCGCCCGCAGCGGCATCCACATCGCCATCGCCGTCCAAATCGGCGTCGATATCCGCATCCGCGTCTGAGTCCATGCCGTCGTGCCCCAGGCCAAACAGGAGCAAGACAGTCTGAAGAATCAGGATTGCTGTCCCCACGATGCCGAATACGGCAAAAACCTGTTGTGTCAACGTTAAATGATTCCACCAATCTACCATTTGAATCTCCTCCTCGCATAGAGAATTTGTGCCGGCAGGCGCGCTCAGGGGTTCGCTTTCGGTGAACTTTTTTCCACGAATTGCCCATTGACCTTTAAGATTGTCCGGGGCAGGGCATCCCGGCTATTTTTCCAGGGCTGATCCTGATATCGATAGTCGAATTTTAGCGTAAACCATTCCAGCTCGTCCTCCACCCGCTTCAAGTTTTCTCTCTCCTTGTCCATGAGAAACTTTCGAAATTCATCGCAGTCTTTAGGCTTTAGATGGCTGGCGGCCCGCTCATACAGCATGAGAAAATGGTTGATGCAAAACCCTTTGCAGTCCTCCACCGTCCTGTGGAATTCGCCATTTTTATTCCATAGCATGAAAAATGCCGTCAACATCCGCTCGAACACTTCGTCAATCCGCTTGCAGATATAACAGGATCCGATGAAATTCTGACGGTATGCTTCGATGGGATCGGACGAGGGACCGGCATCCTTCTTGGCAAAGATTTTCTTAGCAGGTTTTGAAGAGCCCTGTTTTTCCAGGAGGGCAAAGAGATCTTCCTCCTGTTTTTTCAGATGAGAGTGGAGCATCAGCGCCAGACCCAGAGCGTTGGCCTGTGAATATAGCTGGTCCATATGGCGGTGGCAGAAGCCCAGGGCATTGGTCTCGCCGCGGACATCCACTTCCATGTAGGAGGGACTCAACACGAAAGATATCGTATCGGTCTCCAGCTTGCGGCGCATGGCGCAGAAGGGACATTCGCAGTCCTCGTGAAAACCATCCATCACCGGTATGGTGTAAATCTCTTCTTTTATATCGACCCCATCCTCTCTAGCGAAACTTTCTTCTATTATACTACATTTTTTCGCATTTGCCTAGACCTTATTGCAGAATTTAAGGTGGGTGAGATGATATTTTCGTGAAAAAAATAACGTAAAATTTTTCCGGGAAAGTCTTGTATACAATAAACATTTCGATTATAATAAAGAATTGAAGATGGTACGTAAGATCAATCCACACAATAGGAAAGGGGACATCGTCCGTGAGTAATTTTTTAGAAACGATTAAGATGAGAGCCAAGGCGCAGAAGAAAACCATTGTTCTTCCTGAGACCTGGGATAGAAGAACATTAGACGCCGCCGCCGCGGTTTTGGCGGAGGGCATTGCGGATATCATTCTCGTCGGCAGCAGGGAGGCGATCTGTCAGTCAGCGCCGGAGCTTGACCTCTCGAAAGCCACATTTGCCGATCCGGAGAACTATGAGGGGATGGATGAGTTTATTGCAGCGCTGGTAGAACTGCGCAAGAATAAGGGCGTCGATGAAGCGAAGGCGGCAAAGCTGTTGAAGAACCCGCTGTACTTTGGCGTCATGATGGTCAAGAAGGGGCAAGCGGACGGCATGGTAGCCGGAGCTGTAACGGCGACGCCGGATGTGCTGCGGCCCGCCCTACAGATTTTGAAGACTCGTCCTGGCACAAAGCTTGTCTCCGCATTTTTTGTCATGGTTGTTCCCGATTGTGAGTATGGAGCCAATGGCACTTTCATCTATGCGGATTCAGGTTTGAATCCCAACCCGACGGCGGAAGAGCTGGCGCATATCGCGGTGAATTCCGCGGAGACTTTTGAGACGCTGGTTCAGGAGGAGCCGGTCGTTGGGATGCTGTCCTTCTCCACGAAGGGAAGCGCATCCCACTCGGATGTGGATAAAGTTGTGGAAGCCACGAGGCTTGCAAAGGAGCTGGCTCCCAGTGTGAAGCTGGACGGCGAGCTACAGCTGGACGCCGCTATCGTTCCCTCCGTGGGCCAGTCCAAGGCGCCGGGCAGCGAGGTAGCGGGTCACTGCAATGTTCTCGTATTTCCGGATTTGGACGCGGGCAATATCGGGTACAAATTGACGCAGCGTCTGGCGAAGGCTGAGGCGTACGGCCCGATTACGCAGGGTATCGCCGCTCCCGTCAACGATTTGTCCAGGGGGTGTGTTGCAGAGGATATCGTCGGTGTCATTGCAATCACAGCGGTACAGGCGCAACAGCAGAAGAAATAGATTGAAACCTTAGATGAATAGGAGATGGAGCGAGATGATGAAAGTATTGGTCATCAACTGTGGAAGTTCATCCTTGAAATACCAGTTGATTGATATGGAGACGGAGAGCGTTTTGGCGAAGGGACTGTGCGAGCGCATCGGGATCGACGGATCGAGGCTCAAGCACACGCCGGCGGGCAAGGATGCCGTTGTGCTGGAAGAGGTTATGCCCGATCATAACAAAGCGGTCCAAATGGTTTTGGATGCGCTGACAGATTCGGAGTACGGCGTAATCTCCAGTATGCAGGAGATCGGAGCCGTGGGACACCGCGTCGTACACGGCGGGGAGGCATTCTCCGGGTCGGTTCTGATCACCGACGACGTGATCAAGGCCATGGAAGAGTGCAGTGAGTTGGCGCCGCTGCACAACCCGGCAAATCTCATCGGGATCCGTGCGTGTCAGAAACTGATGCC
>JAHZBS010000283.1 GCA_019423265.1 Clostridiales bacterium | reverse complement strand
TCTTTTTTTCTCTTCCTTCTTCCCCCTGTGTCCAATATGTATTGTAGTCCTACATAGTCCTACAATGTCTACAAAAAAAGAAGCTTGACTTCTCTTGACCGCTATGCTATAATCCGAGTAAAGTGTGGAATCTAGATGTGGAAACAGAGTCGTTCCATGCAAATATTTTTTGACCACTTTCGTTGAGGAAGTCAAGGGCCATACGGACAGCCGGGTCAACTGCCGATTGGCAACGCCAGTTGCCTTATTGATTGAGTTAAAAGCTCAAATTTTATAAGTTGGTTACTTATAACCATTGTGCATGCGGCACATCAACTTGTGAAACGGTCAATAAGAGTAGTAAAAGTAAAAATATTTGCTTAGGAATACTATTTACTATATAGACTCTGAGTCCCAGTCTCTGTTTTGAATACAAGCGAGAAGCCTTTTCCTGCCGGCTTCCCGTCTAGATAGACAAGATCAGAACCAACGCAAGTGATGAGCGGCAAACCGCTTCGCACTTGCGTTTTCTTGTTTGCCCGGAAGACGGACTCAATTCATGCCGCTGACGCGGCAGTATGGAGGTAACTATGGGAGATAAATTAAAACTCTACGGCTTCAACAATCTGACAAAATCTCTTAGCTTCAACATCTATGATGTGTGTTACGCCAAATCCCCCCGTGAGCAAAAAGACTATATCGCCTACATCGACGAGCAGTATAATTCGGACCGCCTCACAGGAATTCTATCCCACGTGGTGGAGATGATCGGCGCTAAAGTCCTCCACATATCCCAACAGGATTACGACCCACAGGGGGCCAGCGTCACGTTCCTGATCGCGGAGGGATCGATGATTCCCGCCGGCCAGGACACGGTGGTGGCACATCTGGATAAGAGCCATGTGACGGTACATACCTATCCGGAATACCACCCGGATACTTGCCTGGCAACCTTTCGTGTGGATATTGACGTGGCAACCTGCGGTGAGATCACGCCGCTGTCCACGCTGGATTATCTCATCGGCAGCTTCGATTCCGATATCATCACCATGGACTACCGCGTCCGCGGCTTTACGAGGGATGTGGAGGGAAAGAAGCTCTTTATCGATCACTATATGACCTCGATCCAGAACTATATTTCAGATGAAACCCTGCGCCGCTACGATGCAGTGGATATCAATATCTACGAGGCCAATCTCTTCCACACCAAGATGCTGATCAAGGAGATTGATTTACAGAATTATCTGTTTAACACGGACGTATACGAGCTTCCGCCGCGGACTCGCCTAGCCATCACCGACAGCCTGCGCTGCGAGATGATCGAGATTTTCAGCGGAAGAAACGTATATTGAAAGGAGTCCTGACGATGGCGGCACTCTCACAGACCCGAGCCCCAATCTTTGAAGCCTTGGAGCGGTTTCGCAAAATGCGGGTGGTCCCCTTTGATGTACCGGGCCATAAGCGCGGCCGGGGAAATCCGGAGCTGACGGATTTTCTTGGAAAGCAGTGTGTGGGGATCGATGTGAATTCCATGAAACCGCTGGATAACCTGTGCCACCCAGTCTCTGTCATCCGGGAGGCGGAGGAACTGGCGGCGGAGGCTTTCCACGCATCCAGCGCCTTCCTCATGGTGGGCGGCACCACATCCGCTGTCCAGAGCATGGTCCTGTCCGCCTGCAAACGGGGCGATAAAATTATCCTGCCCCGCAATGTCCACCGAAGTGTGATCAATGCTCTTGTCCTCTGCGGCGCAGAGCCGGTCTATGTCAATCCCGACGTGGAGACGAAGCTTGGGATCGCGCTGGGGATGAAGGTGTCCCAGGTGGAACGCGCAATCCGTGAGAATCCGGACGCGGTGGCCATATTGGTCAACAACCCCACGTACTACGGAATCTGTTCCGACCTCCCCTCCATCGTCGCCCTGGCCCACCGCCATCACATGCTGGTGTTGGCGGATGAGGCGCACGGCACTCATTTTTATTTTGGCGATCACCTTCCGGTTTCCGCCATGGACGCCGGCGCTGATCTGGCCTCGGTCAGTATGCACAAGTCCGGCGGCAGTCTAACCCAGAGTTCCTTCCTGCTGGCCGGGCCGGGCGTCAACCCTGGCTATGTCCGCCAAATCATCAATCTGACCCAGACCACCAGCGCCTCCTATCTCCTTCTCTCAAGTCTGGACATCTCCCGCCGCAATCTCGCGCTTCGGGGCCGGGAGATCTTTCAGTACGTCGTCGATCTGGCGCAGTACGCCCGCGGTGAGATCAACAGTATCGGCGGTTACTATGCCTACTCCCACGAACTGGTCAACCATGACAGCATCTTTGATTTTGATGTGACAAAGCTGGCGATTCATACGTTGGATATCGGACTCGCCGGCATTGAGGTCTATGATATTCTCCGGGATGAGTATGATATCCAGATCGAATTTGGCGACATCGGAAACGTCCTGGCCTATCTCTCCATCGGGGACCGGCGGCAGGACGTGGAGCGGCTTATCAGCGCGCTGGCAGAAATCCGACGCCGCTATCAGCGCGATAAAACCGGTATGCTGACCCAGGAGTACATCGAGCCGAAGGTGATTGCCACGCCGCAGCACGCATTCTACGCGGAAAAGGAGTCTTTGCCGCTGCGCGACACAGCCGGCCGGGTGTGCAGTGAGTTTGTCATGTGCTATCCGCCGGGCATTCCCATCCTGGCCCCCGGGGAACAGATTACAGAGGAGATTCTGGACTACATCGAATACGCCAGGGAGAAGGGATGCTCCATGACCGGTCCGGAAGACCCGTCCATCCAACGACTGAACGTACTGAAAGGAGAATAAGCCCTATGGATCTATGGTTTTCTGAGCGCCATACCCCCAACGTCAAACTTTCCATCCGCGTGGAGCGGCAGCTATACTGCGGTCAGAGCGAGTTTCAGCGCATTGATGTCTTTGAATCGAAGGAATTTGGCCGTTTTCTCACGCTGGACGGCTACATGATGCTCACAGAAAAGGATGAATTTATCTACCATGAGATGATAACCCACGTCCCGATGGCTGTACACCCCAATGTCCGAAACGTGCTGGTCATCGGCGCCGGCGACGGAGGCGTGATCCGAGAGCTCACTCAATACCCTTCTATCGATCATATCGATCTGGTGGAGATCGACCCTCTGGTATTGGAAGTCTGCCGAAAATATCTGCCGCAGACCTCCTGCCGCTTGGATGATGAGCGGGTCCACATACGAATTGAGGATGGACTGAAATACATCCGAACCCGGGAGAATGAATACGATCTGATCAT
>JAHZBS010000282.1 GCA_019423265.1 Clostridiales bacterium | reverse complement strand
GCCAATTGTCCCGGTCCGTGTCCTGTTCAATGATCTCCAGCGGCTTGCCTGTATTATCGCTCAAAATTTTGTTCAGGCGCGCTCGGGTGGCCAGAATGTGATCCGCCTGAATCTTGATGTCGGAAGCCTGCCCCTGGGTGCCGCCCATGGGCTGATGGATCATGACCTCCGCGTTGGGCAGAATAAACCGCTTTCCCTTTTTGCCGCCCGCCAGCAGGAAAGAGCCCATACTCGCCGCCATACCCAGACAGATGGTGGAGACATCCGCCCGGACATGCTGCATGGTGTCATAGATGGCAAGGCCTGCGGAGACCGATCCCCCTGGGCTGTTGATATAGAAATGGATGTCCTTCTCCGGATCCTCGGAATCCAAGAAGAGCAGCTGTGCCACAACAAGGCTGGCTGTCACGTCGTTGACCTCTTCCGATAAAAAGATGATTCTCTCCTGCAGCAGACGCGAATAGATATCGTAGGATCTCTCGCCTCTGCTTGTCTGTTCTATTACATAGGGGACTAGTGCGCTGCGCATTAGCCGCCACCTCCTTAGTTATGCTAGATTCGCTGTAAAACGCCCGATCAACCTGTGAAAAGGGCGCGGTTGCCTGATACGCCCGACTACGCTTCCTTCGAATTCTCCACCAGGAATTCCATCGCCTTCTTGGATTTCATCTCTTCTTTGATGTTCTCCTGATCCGCGTCCGTCAGAGATTCCTTCAGCTTCTCCACTTCCATGTGGTAGGTCTCCGCCATGTCCGCGACTTCCTTCTCAAAGTCCTCGTCGGTAATCTCTAAGTTTTCAGCCTTCGCAATCGCTTCCAGGACGAGGCTGTCCTTGATGCGCCGCTCCGCGTCCGGGCGAACGGAAGCCCGCAGGGAGGCGATATTTCCACCGGTCATGGACATGTACTGCTCCATAGAGATCCCCTGATACCGGAGAGAATTAGCAAAATTTTGAATCATGCTGTCCGCCTGCTCATCCACCATCGGTCCAGGGATGACCATCTCAGCATTGGCAACCGCCTTTTCCAACAGTTCCCTGCGAATCCTCTCATCTTCCTGCTTCTGCTTGGACTGCGTCAGCTTCTCGCGGACATCGGCTTTATATTCATCCAACGTGTCGAATTCCGATACATCCTTTGCAAATTCATCGTCGATAGCCGGAAGCTCTTTCATCTGGATCTTCTTGACAGCGACCTTAAACGTAGCTGGTTTGCCAGCCAGGTCCCTCTGCCCGTAATCCTCCGGGAAGGTGACGCTCACTTCGCATTCCTCGCCGGCATTCTTGCCGACCAACTGATCCTCAAAGGTGTCGATGAAACTGTGAGAGCCCAGGACCAGATCATGGTTCTCACCCTTTCCCCCTTCGAAGGCCACGCCGTCTATAAAGCCCTCAAAGTCAATGGTGACAGTATCACCCATGGCAGCCGGGCGGTCTTCCACCTCCAACATGCGGGAATTCCGCTCCGCCGTCTTCTTGATCTCCGCGTCCACATCATCCTCGGTCACAATGACGGCCTTCTTTTCAACCTCCAGCCCCTTATAGTCGCCCAATGTGACCTCAGGCTTCACTGCCACCGTGGCCGTCACGACCACCGCCTCGCCGGCGTCGATCTTTTCAACGTTGATCTCCGGTCTGGACACAACCTTGAGCTCCAGCTCCTTGACGGCGCTGTCGTAGGCATCCGGCAAAACTTCATTGAGGGCGTCCTCATAGAAAACTTCCTTGCCGTAAGTTCTCTCCACCAGCTTGCGGGGAGCCTTGCCCTTGCGGAATCCTGGAACCGCGATCTTTCCTTTATTCTTGTTATAAACCTTCTGAATCGCTTCTTCAAAGACCTCGGGGCGAATCTCCAGCGTTACCTTCGCCATATTGTTTTCCAGGTGTTCTACCTTACTGCTCATGTATAAGTTCCTCCTTGAATGGTATTCGCACAGGTTCATAATGTCTTTCTACTATCCCATCCTCGTCGTATATAGAGCCCTCATAAAAAGAACGCGCCCTGTCAAGACGCCGCGACTATATACCGGTTACCTCTGTCAGGTACGCTATGCGGAGTACCGCAGGGATGGCATGGGACGTTTCCTCCTGAAAGCATAGGGAGTCCTGTACCCTTAATTTCTAATTATATATTACGAACGGGCAAATCGTCAAGGAGTATCTTACATTTCGTCAAAAAAATTATGGCTCCTTCGCCTTTTCCTTTTGCACATCTTGTCTCTTCTTCTTCGTCATCAGTCCGCCTATTCGCCCTGTCTCCTGTGCGGTCAGCGATTTCCAGCCAAACTCCTTGACTTTATCCAGCAGGCCAAGCTCTTCCGCAATCTCATATTTCAACTGTTGATCCGGAAGCAATTCCTTTAGGTCCACCTGGGATAAGTCGATCTTCCGCTTTTTACTAGACATCTGCTCCACCCTTTCTAAATAGGAATTTAGTAGAAGTGTCGCCGCGTTCATGAACTTTTATACAGGCCTACGCCTATTTCTTTACGGCATCGGCAATCTGTCAGCCTGCGCCCTGGCTGCTTCCTCCTCAAGCCGGATGGATTCCAGATTGAGGAAATAAATGGTCAGGGCGATGAACATGAAGATGTTGGTGACGCTGAGGAGAGAATCAAGAAAGGACTGCACAATCCACCGCACACTGCTATTGGCGATTAGAGCTAACAGCGGCTCCTCCAGCACGCCAACGCCGTAGGATATAAACAGCCCCCCCAGAAATAACAACATGAATAGCCCGATGCTTTTTCCAAAATGCCCGCGCAGAATATAGACCACGTATCTCACATTGTCCATAAACATCTTTTTTCTCAGCGCCGCCGCAATGGCGGCAAAATATAGCCCGGCGCTAAATACGACAGAGCCGATGAGCAGAGCTGTGATAAAAGGGACGGCCAGAAGCGGCAGGATCGTGACCGCCAGCATCCCCGCCATAGCGACTCCCACGAGTATGGCCATCAGCAACAGCACCGTGGCGATGGCTCTGGGCCACGCGCAGATCCCCCTATAAAAAGCCGTACCAAAAGAGAACGGTTCGTCTCGCAGCTGTGTGCTGACCATGACCGCCGATACCAATGTCCCAATGATCCAGACAAAAGACATGAGAATCACAGCCATGTAAACCTTCAGCAATTCTTGGATCTCCACAGTCTCGGGGTTGACGAGTCCCGCTGTATATTGTACCACCAGCGTTGATGGAAAAAACACAAGTATGCTCAGCAGCAAATACCAGAACCATCTCTCGGAAAACAGCCTCCACGCCCCTTGTATTACCTTGGAAATGGGCAGTTCT
>JAHZBS010000281.1 GCA_019423265.1 Clostridiales bacterium | reverse complement strand
CCCAACGCCATGGCCTTTGCGCACGATGGTATACTGGCTTAATTTCGGGGATTTTCCTGTAATCAGCTCCGTCAGATCGATATCCATTAAAGCGCAAAAGTCATACATAACGCTGACGTGCAGCTCCTTCTGTCCCGCCTCATATTCTTCATATTCCCCGAGGGGAATCCCTATCTTCTCTGCAACTTGGCTTGCCGTCATCTCCTTGATCTCTCGAATTCCCCGCATTCTCTGGGCAATCTCCATATTTTTGTCCATTGAAAAACTCCTTTCTCATGATTTCCATTGTTAAAATCCCATCATCGCTTCCACATAGCCCCGCAGACTCACGCCATAATCCTCCGACGGAGCCCAGTTTCCACCCAGTGATTCCACAGTAGGACACCTGCCAAATAAACTTTCAAAGTGCCGCGGGTCCAGCGTACCCTCTTTTGGATATCCCGCTGCCCCTGCGTAAAGCGCCAAATGATCCACGTGGGCTGATATGCCATCTTCCCAGCTGTCAAAACGTTTATGCGCCTCTGCGATATAATCATCGCTGTCCTCCGGCTTTCCGGTTTCTGTTCTCTTCATGCCGCATGGATTCTTGTACGTCTCGTCCAAGACGCCGGTAAACTTGCCAAAATTGGTCTCCTTTGCCGACTGTGCATATGCCACCGCCGGGTCCACCCCCACAGAGGGCGAAATAGACCAGTATAGCTCTGCCAACCCCAAGAAAGTCTCCGTGGCGCCTTTACTTTCAGCCCAAGCCCTTGCCTGGTCAACCGTTGCCCGAGGCGGCGCAAGGATCGCAAAAAACTCCGAATCCATGGACGGCGGCGCCGGCTCCTGCTCCCCGACAATGTGAACAATATCCATCTGTCCATCCGCCGGCAGCCATGTAGTCAGCAATGCATTGGGGACAAATCCCTCCGTGCCATCCTCCAGCCGTATTTTATCCCATTGCCCTGGCTCCTGCGACAGACGGTCCGCCTTTTGATTTTTTTCCAGAACTCCCACCTGCGCCTGATCTTCGCCGGGCTCTGTCCGCAGAATCACCTGGGTGATTCCAAAGACTCGTTCACTCTTACTCCCCTCCGGAGAAGAGTCGGATGTCCCCGAATCTCCAGATTCAAGGTTGGTCCCATTGACCTCTTGATGGGAGACAGCTTGTTTTGTAAGACTCCAACCGGCCTCTTCACTCTTCTGGCCGGATTCGTCCGGCGAGGCCGGCTTCTGCATATGATACAGACATACGATCAGTAAACATACCACACTGAAAAAAATTGCTGCCGGGCCCACCCATCTCTTCATAACTGCCTCCTGTTATCTAGCTAAGTCTTCACTTCTCGAATCTCCTCTTTTGTAATTGGCTCGTCTGAATAGCGAGCCTTTTGATATACGCGGGTCAACGCCTGCAAATTCTCCTGCTCCCTGAGCGCCTGCTCAATCTCCACAGGAGTATTGGCTGGCTTGATTCGATCTCCTTTTTTCATATACCGGGAAATCTTATGAAAATACAGGCGGCGTATCCTTTTATCCGGTGTCATCTGCAGCGCATCCCGTACCCTTCCCTTTGGCCTAGGGCTTCGCTTTTCCTTTTCAACAAAGGCGCTTGACTCCGTAAACTCCTCCGTTGCCAACTTCTGAATCGAATTCTTGTTGAAAGCTTTATAGAACCGGTACAGCAAATATACAATCCCGACGATAATGCCCACACAAAACGCCACGATGACAATCTTCTCCAGGATCACCCACAGAATAAAAGGCTCCCCGCCTATTGCCGCCTCCGTATCGGCCTGGGAAGGATTTACCTCCAGCTGGAAATCTTCCGAGATTTCCCCTGTCTCCTCCCCCCGGCCCAGAAAGGATAGCAGGAACCGCAGCAGCGCCAGCGCTCCACTTCCGATCCAGGTGAATACCACATCCAACCGCAAAACAACTGCCAGCAGCATAACGGCTGTGGCGATGACAAGAAATATAGCGGCAATCTTTCCATTGAACCGTCGAAGCTTTTGCGCCGGCTGGCTCATCATGTCCCCCACATTGGAAAGCGTTTCATTCACGTTGAGAATATGCAGGGAGACGAAAAAGATCAAAATCTGGGCCACTGCCAGTCCAACCAGATATGGGCGGATCGCCTGTATGTCCAGAAAACCGGCTAAAAAATAGAGGACGATAAGGGTGCCGCAGCCCACGAACAGGGTTCCCATGGACAGGGCCTCCCCCCGCCCGGTATACTTCCGCACATAGGAATACGCGATGGCGAGAATCAGGTACGCGCCGGCCAAAAGCCTTGGGATGAGCTCAAGGGGCAGAAACAGATACCCAATCCATACCAGGTGGCACAGGGCAAACAGAAAAAAATTCTTGACATACTGGCGCACGAAGATCAAAAGGAGCGGGATCACCCACAGGGGCAGAAGGGGAACCGCAGCCCTCAAGTCATGTTCCACCGCCGCGTTGACAAAACATATAATGGCGCCGGGAATGCTGAACAGAAGAAAGATTTTTAGCAATTCGGTTATAAGATAGGTCGATCTCTTCATCTCACACCTCCCATAGAAACACGTCCTCTGTCTCCTCCCTGAGCCTCAGAGGTGGAAATTCTGCATCCGTCATATCCTTGTAAGAAACCGGCAGTATCCACATACACGATGTGGTGTAGGACCTCAATCTTTTATAGGCGTCCTGTAGCTCCTTCCCATAATACGGCGATATCAGAACGGTATATGTGTCCATTTCCCTCGTGGCCGTAGCCCTCTCCAAGTGAGGGCCCATAGACTGCAACGGCGGCAGGGAGACCTCCAGGCTGGCCAGACTCTCCATTACGGTGTGAATGTGATTCGCCCCGCTTCCGGCAGCCACCCCAATCTCCTTGTGGGTTATCACATTCTGTCCGTTGCAGTAGAGGCTGACAGGCACGCCATCTTCCTCATACCGGGACGCCAGCGAAGCCGCCATTCGAATCCCTTGTTCATACAAGACCTCATTAAAATGATCATTATTTTTCTCCATGTTTAAGAGAATTTGAATCGTCTGTGTTATGGTGGCATCATGGGTGTTGACCAGCAGCTTCCCCTCTCTGGCGGACGCCTTAAAGTTGATGCTTTTAAAGCTGTCATGGGGCTGGTATTCCCGTATTCCCTTAAACATGTAGGGATCCTCCATCAGAAAACGCTTTGTGGCGATGTCCCCCATCATCTTCTCGTAGGGAATCAGGTACTCCTGTGGGTCGATGAGCTTAGGATAGACGACCAGAGTATCGCCCATGTGGATGACCTGTACCATTTTACTGGTGATGAAGAGATTGTGACTCAACAGATCGATTCCCTTGATGGTATAGAC
>JAHZBS010000280.1 GCA_019423265.1 Clostridiales bacterium | reverse complement strand
TATAAGACAGCGCAGGAAAAAGAACGGGCCATCTTAGAGGATGCCAGGCAGGAGGCCGCGAGGATCCGGGAGCGCGCTTCGCGGGAAGTGGCGCTGGAGCAGGATAAGGCCCGGGATCTTCTAAAGAAGGAGACGGTGGGCCTGGCGGCCGCCATTGCGGAGAAATTTGTCCGCGAAAGCATCAGCGTTTCCGATCAAAAACAGTTGGTAGAGGACGCCATCGCGGAAATGGAGGATGCAAATTGGCAGAGTTAGTTGCAAAGCGATATGGCAAGGCGCTGTTCGATTTTGCCTCATCCCACGGCGCGATGGATGAGATACAGGCGGATGCGGCGTATCTGCGGGATGTATTTCAGCAGAATCCTGAGTTTACAAGGTTCCTGGAGCTCCCAGAGATCACGGCTGAGGCAAAGGTCGAGAGCATCGAGTCGATCTTCGGCCCTAGAGAGCAGAGGGATGCCAGCCTCTCCGCCGGAATGCGGGGACTGCTGGCCGTCTTGATTCGAAAGGGGCGTATCAGCGCTTTAATGCCAGTCCTGGAGGAGTACAGCCGGCTGGTGATGGAGTTTAACAGGGAAGCGCAGGCCCATGTCCGCACAGCGGCGGCGCTCTCAGAGGATGAGGAGCGGAGGATCCAGGAGGCCCTGTGCCAAGCGCTTCACAAAAAGGTATCCCTCAGCGTGGAGGTTGACGCCGCCTTGATCGGCGGGTTGGTCATTCGGGTTGGGGATACAGTATTTGACAATTCTATCCGAACGAGGCTCGATAGGCTTACTCGTGAGCTTATGGACTTGCAGCTTCGCGGTGAAGAGAAGGCGGTGTAATCAACGTATGAGTCTACGACCGGAAGAGATCAGCGCCATCATTCGGCAGGAGATCGAAGGGTATGAGAACGCCGTTTCCATGGACGAGGTCGGTACGATTCTGGAGGTCGGTGATGGAATTGCCCGCATTTATGGGCTGGAACATGCCATGGCCGGTGAGCTTTTGGAATTCCCCGGATCCGTTATGGGAATGGTTTTGAATTTAGAGGAAGATAATGTGGGAGCCGTGCTCTTAGGCGACGATAGCCAGATTAAAGAGGGAGACACGGTGAAGCGAACGGGGCGCGTGGCGGAAGTCCCCGTGGGCGACGCCCTGATCGGCCGCGTGGTCAACGCGCTGGGGCAGCCTATCGATGGAAAGGGGCCGATTCAGACAGATCGGACACGGCCTGTGGAGCGAGTCGCCCACGGAGTGTTGGAGAGAAAATCTGTGGACACGCCGCTACAGACGGGGTTAAAGGCCATTGACTCCATGGTGCCCATCGGAAGAGGACAGCGGGAATTGATTATTGGGGACCGGCAGACGGGAAAGACGGCTATCGCCGTGGATACGATCATCAACCAGCGGGGCAAGGATGTGCTCTGCATCTATGTGGCCATCGGGCAGAAGGCCTCTACCGTGGCGCAGCTTGTGAAGAACCTGGATGAGCACGGGGCGATGGATTATACCACGGTGGTTTCCGCGACGGCCAGCGAGCTGGCGCCCTTGCAGTATATCGCGCCCTATGCCGGCTGCGCCATGGGAGAAGAGTGGATGGAGAACGGCAGGGATGTGCTCATCGTGTACGATGATCTCTCGAAGCACGCGGTGGCATATCGGGCCATGTCCCTGCTTCTCCGACGTCCGCCGGGCCGTGAAGCGTATCCTGGGGATGTTTTCTATCTGCACTCTCGGCTGCTGGAACGGGCGTCCAAATTGTCGGATGAGCTGGGCGGTGGTTCCCTGACGGCTCTGCCCATCATCGAGACCCAAGCCGGCGATGTGTCGGCCTATATTCCCACCAACGTTATCTCCATTACCGACGGACAGATCTATCTGGAGACACAGCTGTTCAATCAGGGCGTCCGCCCTGCAATCAATCCGGGGCTGTCTGTCTCCCGCGTCGGCGGGGCCGCCCAGATCAAGGCGATGAAAAAGACGGCAGGCCCTCTGCGGGTGGAATTGGCCCAGTACCGGGAGTTGGAATCCTTTTCCCAGTTTGGTTCAGAATTGGATAAGGATACGCTCGGCAGGCTGGAGCACGGAAAGCGAATCGTCGAGATTCTGAAGCAGCCCCAGTATAAGCCCATGCCGGTAGCCCATCAGGTTCTGATTCTGTATGCGGTGACCAACCGGTATCTGATGGACATTCCGGTTGAGCGGATCCTGGAATTCGAGGATGCCTTCCTGCGCTATATGGAAGAGCATCACCCGGAGGTTCCCGCCTCCATCAACCAGGAGAAGGTTTTGACTCCGGAGATGGAGACCCGGCTGAAGGATGCGATCAAGCGCTTTAAGCAGGATTTTACCGGGGTGGTGAAATAAGATGGCAACGACGCGGGAAATCCAGCTCCGAATTCGAAGCATTAAAGGGACGCAGCAGATCACAAGGGCCATGAAGCTTGTATCCACTGCAAAACTGCAAAAGATCAGAGCCATTGCCCAGTCCAATACGCCCTATTTTCAAGCGGTTTACCAGACAATGCGCTCCATTTTGGCCCTTACGGGGGACGATGTTTTGAATGGCGCTATGCCGCAGTCGGGAAAAAGCGCGTATCTGGTGATCACATCGGACCGGGGGCTGGCGGGTGGTTACAATGCCAATGTGTGCAAACTCCTGGAGAGGTCCATTGGCTCCAAGGAGGATGCGCTGATATTGACGGTGGGACGGCGGGGGCGCGAGTATTTTTCCAGGCGGGGATTTGCTCTGGGCCAGCATTTTGAGACACCGGCGGAGGTGCCGGAGTACTCCGATGTGAGGCAGATTCAGAGCGCTGTGATGGACCTGTATAGAGGCGGAACCGCCAAGGAGATCTATGTCGCCTATACGTCTTTTCACAATACACTGAGCCAGACGGCAACGCTCATGAAGCTATTTCCCCTGCAAAAGGAGGATTTCGCCGGCGGAGAGGGCGAACAGGAGAATAAGCCGCACGTTCTCATGAATTTTGAGCCTGGGCCGGAAGCGGTTCTGGCTGACATCATTCCGCGGTATATAGGCGGCATTTTGTACGGCGTTTTGGCGGAGTCGTCCGCCAGCGAGCAGGGCGCCAGGATGACGGCGATGGATTCCGCAACGGAAAATGCCCAGGACATCTGCGATAAATTGACATTGCAGTACAATCGGGCCCGGCAGGGCCATATCACCCAGGAGATAACGGAGATCGTCAATGGCGCTTCCGCGTTGGAAGGCTAAAACCAATCAAACGGCGCTTACGCGCTTCGGAATGGAGGATAAAATGGCCGATTCACAAGGTAAAGAAAAAATGCATGGCATCATTCAGCAGGTCATCGGGGCTGTACTGGATATTAAGTTTAGCTCAGACTATCTGCCTGCTTTAAATAACGCCATTGAAATTCCAAGAGAGAATGGCGAGACTCT
>JAHZBS010000028.1 GCA_019423265.1 Clostridiales bacterium | reverse complement strand
CCAGGCAGGGATTGCTGTAGCGGTCATACTCCACGCTCTCCTCAATCATTTTCTCGACCAGAGCTTTCATCGGTTCGCAGGGCGGACACTGCATATACAGAAATTTTTTGCGATTCGTCCCATATAAAATCCCGCCGAGAAACTCTGACAGCGGATTATCCTCCTCCTCCGCGACAGGGTATAGCGATGTCAGATACTCTCTTGTGACCAGGATATTAATGATGATTCCATCGCACGCTTCAATGAGGTGGTAGATCTCCGGCGCGATCATGCACACATCCCCTGTGGCCATCTGCATCGCCTTTCCCTCCACAAGATGAACGCAGTTCCCGCTGTATATGTACAAAATCTCAACAAAACTGTGCATATGATACTCGCCGGTTGTAAATCGGGGATGGCGGCAGATGGCGACCTTCTGTCCTTCTTGAAAGACGAAGAAGGAATCTGTAAACTTTTTTCCGTTGGGATACACGCGATCGATGGCTTCCTCCTGAGGTCTCCTGTCCCGATCACGATCCTCCACTGCGAAGCTAAATAGCCATTCTTTTAATTGTTCTTGGGTCATGGGCGCTTCTCCTTGGTGTGCTTTTTCTCCCTCTAGTATGCACGAAATGTTGAAAATAGTCAACCAAGAATGTCAGTCTTGGTCATTCCAATTTCCCCCCTGTGTGATATAATTTGGGAAACTTCGAAAGGGGACTTTCTATGACTCTATCCTATTCAATCTATCACAAAAAGCTCCGCAGCTGTTTTCTGGGAAAGACCGTGGGCGGAACATTGGGAATGCCGTACGAGGGAAACTTGGAGACGCGCACCGTAACCTTCTACGATCCGGTTCCAACCCGCATGGTCCCCAATGATGATCTGGATCTCCAGGTCGTCAACCTGGAGACAATTTTGCGGTACGGCTTTCCTGTCAATCGCCGGCACTTGGGGGAACTTTGGAGACGCCACATTCTAGACTTTCCGGATGAGTACGGCGTGGCACGGCATAACACCCTGGCCGGGCTGTATGCCCCTCTGAGCGGGCTCTATAACAATAAGTTCCACGGCGGCATGGGCGCGGCCATCCGCAGCGAACTGTGGGCCTGCTTAGCGCCGGGGGATCCCACCCTCGCCGCTGCCCTCGCCCGGGAGGATGCCTGCACGGATCACGCGGAGGATGGCATCGATGCCGCCATGTTTCTGGCTGCCGTGGAAAGCCTCGCCTTTGTGGAGTGCGATCTTGCGACACTGGTGTACACAGGAATGTCCTGCATTTGCCCTGACGGACGTTTATACCGCGCACTGCAAAGTGTGATGGACTGGTGGAGCCAGGGCCTTGATACGCCGGCGATCCGCGCTCGAATCCTCCAGACCTATCCCTCTGACAACTGGACCGACGTATCCATCAATCTGGCTTTCATCCTGTTGGCTTGGCTTGCCGGCCAACAGGACTTCTCCAAGGCCGTCTGCACAGCCGCCGGTCTCGGCTACGACACCGACTGCACTTGCGCAACCCTGGGCGCCATCATGGGGATCCTGCATCCGGATGGGATCGAGAGTCGGTGGTTGAAGCCCATCGGAGAGGACTTGGTCCTGTCGGACTGCATCGTAGGCATCCATGAGCCGGATTCCATCTCCTCCTTTTGTGAGATTATCGCCTCCCTTTGTCCACAGGCCCTTGCATTTTACCACAGCTCCATGCAGCTCACCCATATACCGGAGACAGCACTGAAAATGCCGCTTCCCGCCCCCTGGACTCCGTCCCCCTGCGTCATCGAGTGGGATCGCGGCTCCGCTGAATCTCTGGTGGCCCTCTCTCCCCTGGCGATACTCCTACAGTACCCTTCCGCTGTAGCCTTAGAGCCCAATGTGCCGGGTGATTTCACTGTCAAACTTCGCAATAGCAGCCCCTCAACCTTTGACGGGACCTTATGCCTCCACGTTCCCCTTGGCTGGAAGATCGCTCCGTCCACCTTTTCTCTGCACATCCGCCCTCTGGGGGAAGTCGCGCTGCCTGTGGCAATTACCCCTGGCTCCTGCGCCAAGCGCCGGCCCAATTACAATCCCCTTCTCTTTGTCCTGGAGCGCTCCGACGGATCTCGCTGGCAGGAGGAGGCAGGGCTCGTTCTGACAATCCCATGGGTGCGAAAAGCAGAGTCCTCCCATGACTGGGAAGCTATCGAAGCCCGGCAAAATTTTCAGCTTGTACCCCAGGGAGCCTATCACTACCGCACTGCCGTCAAATTTCCATCGGGAAAAGGGCTCTGCCGCATAACCGTTCAGGGCACGCGCAAGCTAACCGCCTCCCTAAATGGCACGCCGATCCTCAGCCATGATGGCCTCACATACGTTCCAGCCTTTCACCGGAGCGCTCCCGTCGCCCCGTTTACCATGAAAAGCGGTTGGAATATTCTGGACATTTTTGTGGAAGATGGGGACGCGGGAGAGCTCTTTGTCGGATTCGCCTCCATCGCCGGGTGCGGCGAGTGGAGCAACGGGTGTGAATGGAGTACGGCACCGCTGGGGGTGGATGGCGTATGATTAAGCTGCTGGCCCTGGATTACGATTGGACCATGCTGGATTATTCCGCTGGCAAGCCTGCTTTCAGTCAGGAGCTGTTGGACTATCTAACCCGCTTCATCGCCGCTGGGGGGATCGCTGGCATCGTCTCCGGCCGCACAGAGGACTCCCTGCGGCATGAGGCCTTCACCAATGGGTGGGCCTGGGAAGCCCCCTTCCCTTCCTTCTGCGTTCTACAGGAAGCTTACGCCAAGGTTCCCCGGGATGCCCTGGCAGATCTCAACCTCCAAAACCGGGCCAAGATCAA
This sequence comes from Clostridiales bacterium, assembly GCA_019423265.1. Next base: position 14,335 of record JAHZBS010000028.1, on the reverse strand, counting down.
CGCCCTCTCCCGCCAACTGTCCAAATATGTAGATTCCTGGCTTACAGCCTTTGCCGGAAGGGGATTGCCTCCCCAGGCCTGGAGCCTGTCCAGCTCCTATCCCCTGGCTTTTGAATTTTCATCGCCTGGGGAAGCTTCAAAGGCATGGCCCGTCCTAGAGCAATGCCTTGCCAGCGCACATCTGGATGCGTGCCGGATCCACCGGAACTGTCATATTCTAGCCCTGTATCACCCCGCCTGCTGTAAGGGAAGCCTGCTGAAAGCTGTTGCGGAATACTATGGGATCGCGCCTGGCGAAGTTCTGGCCATCGGTGACAGTCTGAACGATGCGACAATGCTAGACGGTGAATACGGATTTTACTGCGGCGCACCCGAAAACGCGGACCCCCAGATCCGGTCTATGGTTTTGGCGCGAGGGGGAAAAATCGGCAGGGGAACGGCATACACCGGCGTTCTGGATATCTACCGCCAGTATCGGGCGGAAAATCTTTTGCTATTGTAAATTGAAAAGGAGAGATGACCCATGAGACAATTTAACTTAGGCTGTAGTATCGTAAAAGACGGTTCCAACGGTAATTACTCTTTGGAGGATCGCTTGTCTATTCTTCGCCAATACCATGCGCTGGGGGTACGGCATATTGAATACTCCCATCCCCAGACCACAACGGAAGAAGAAGCACAGATTCTTCGCCGTTATGCGAAACAGCTAGGGCTGATCCTGTGGTCCGCACACGCCATCTGCTACCGCGAGAGCACAAGGGAGGACTCTATGGCTCAGCTTCGGCACGATGCCAAGATCGCAGCGCTATTGGATGCCCGAGTCCTCGTATTCCATCCGACAGAACTTCTGCCAGACGGTTCCCACCATATGGACGTGTATCGCTGGATGGCAGATGTCGCGGAAGAAAACGGATTGCAGCTTGCGCTGGAAACAGGAATTCCCACGGACAACTCTATGCTGGGCTACCTTGAGCTCATCGATCTGGTAGACGCCATCGACCGCCCTCACGTTGGTATCTGTATCGACACTGGCCATTCCTATATGCGGGACCGGCCGGATGTGGAAACGGTTGTGTACGCTGTGGGAAATCGCTTAAAGACGCTGCATCTTCACGATAACTATGGCCAGCACGACGATCACCAGATGCCCGGTCTCGGCCTCATCAATTGGCCGGAAGTCATCCGCGCGCTAAAGGAAAGCGAGTATGACGGCCCCCTCATGCTGGAAATGTCGGATATCAAGGAGGGGCGCACGGTTCCCCAGCTTTCTCTATTGACAATTGAGAAGGAGATCCTTTTCTCCAACGCATATCTCCGATATCTCTGGGACCTCGTCTAACTGCGCATAGCGCGTCCCCATTCTGCACATCCTATAGCGGAGGTGATTTCCAATGCAAAACCAATATTCAGATCTTCGCAGCATGTTAGCCCAAGATGAAGAGGCCTACCAGTATTTCATGGGACTGCCTGACTATGTGAGGGATCAGATTAGCCAGCGAAGCGGCAATGTCAAGACTTTGGAGAGCTTGCAGGATTATGCAGAAAACTTGCTCCGCGGGGATGACTGAGCCGCAGACGGGGTGTAGCAGACAACAAGGCTGCTACACCTCTTTATTTTGTCATTTGCCGATCTCTGGTTTCACGTTCATAAAACTCTCGCTTCCGCCGCTAAATCTTGCTCGATGGTAGGCTTATCCATATATAAATTTCTTCCGCCCTCACTCCTCTCTCGTTCATGAAAACCTTCCCCTCTGCCGCTAAATTTTCCTCGACGGGAGGATAGCCGGCCTCCACGGCTTATCCATATACCAATATTTCTATCGCCCTCTGGTTTATTACCCCTCTCTCGTTCGTGGCATAGTATAAAAAAACTTCCCCTCTGCCGCTAAATTTTCCTCGACGGGAGGATAGCCGGCCTCCACGGCTTATCCATATACCAATATTTCTATCGCCCTCTGGTTTATTACCCCTCTCTCGTTCGTGGCATAGTATAAAAAAACTTCCCCTCTGCCGCTAAATTTTCCTCGACGGGAGGATAGCCGGCCTCCACGGCTTATCCATATACCAATATTTCTATCGCCCTCTGGTTTATTACCCCTCTCTTGTTCCTTCCCCTTCTGCCGCTAAATTTTCCTCGACGGGCAGTTAGCCAGCCGCCACGGCTTATACAAGTTCCATTGGCTCGCCGGTGGATTCACATAAAACAAGGCCGTCGCAAATAGAAACCTCATCTATTTGCAACGGCCTCCTCTGATATCCAGCGATACCCGTGGTTCAGCGGACCTCGTCCATGTCCAATGTTGAGCCCCGCGGCTATAGCTCCGGTTATATAGATTTTAGCGCGCCGCACCGCTTCCTGGAGCGGCGATCCTTTGGCCAATTCCGCCGCTATTGCCGACGATAAAGTACAGCCTGTCCCGTGGGTGTTGGGGTTGTCCTGAACCTCGCCGGGATACCAGGATACCTGCCCCTGACTGTACAATAGATCGTCACAGGAACCGTCTAAATGCCCGCCTTTAACGAGAATCGCACCGGGATAGTCTCTGCCAATGGCCTCCGCCGCCCGCGCCATATCCCACCTATCCCGGATGGGCAGGCCGCTCAGCCGGCTCGCTTCCGCAAGGTTCGGCGTTATCACATGGATCAAGGGCAGCAGCGTATCCTTCACACAGGCAAGGGCAGACTCTTCCAGCAGCGGAGTTCCGCTGGTGGAGACCATAACCGGATCGTAGACGACATTCGCCGGCCGGAATTCCTCCAGTATCCGGGAGGTCGCCAGCACCGCCTCCTCGTTGCCCAGCATCCCAATTTTAACTGCGTCCGGTGGGATATCCTCAAACACAGCTCGGAGCTGGGCCTGAATCATAGACGGCGATACTGGCTGGATCCTTGTCACCCCCAAGGTGTTCTGGGCGGTGATCGCCGTCACAGCGCTCATCCCGTAGACGCCAAGAGCCATATAGGTTTTCAGATCTGCCTGTATGCCAGCTCCGCCGCAGCTGTCGGAGCCGGCAATCGTCAGAACCGTCTTCATCACACGACGTCCACGGCGGTCCCACTGAGAATGGCGTTCATATTCCGGACCGCGCACATTTTCCCGCACATAGTACAGGAATCTTCATGCTCTGGCTTTGATTCCTTCCGATACCGGCGCGCCTTTTCCGGATCCATCGCGAGCCGGAACATCGCATCCCAATCCAAATTTTTTCTTGCGGTGCTCATCTGCCGGTCCCAGTCTGCCGCGCCCTTGATTCCCTTTGCGATATCCGCCGCGTGAGCTGCGATTTTGGACGCGACGATTCCCTCCTTCATGTCGTCCAGGGTGGGAAGCCGCAGGTGCTCTGCCGGCGTCACATAGCACAGGAAAGAGGCTCCGGCCGACGCTGCAATCGCACCTCCGATGGCGGATGTGATGTGATCATATCCAGGCGCAACATCCGTGACGATGGGGCCCAGCACATAAAAGGGAGCGCCTTTACAGATCTTCTGCTGAAGCTGCATATTCGCGGCAATCTCATTGAGCGGCATATGACCGGGGCCTTCGATGATCACCTGAACATCCCGATCCCACGCCCGCTGAGTCAGTTCCGCCAAAATCACAAGCTCCTCAATCTGGCTGATATCCGTGCTATCCTCGATACAGCCAGGCCGGCACGCATCGCCAAGGCTGATGGTCACGTCGTGCTGGGCGCAGATTTCCAAAACCTCGTCGTAGTATTCATAAAAGGGATTCTCCTGCCCTGTCATCTCCATCCAGGCGTAGATCAGGGAACCGCCTCTGGATACAATATTGGTGAGCCGTCCCGCTTTTTTAAAGCGATCCCCTGCGGCTCTGGTAATGCCGCAGTGGATCGTCATGAAATCCACACCGTCCTCCGCATGCATGCGCACCACATCCAACCACTCTTTCGCTGTGATCTCCTGCAACGGCTTGTTGTAGTAGACAATGGCATCGTAGATCGGCACGGTCCCAATCATCGCCGGGCATTCCTGGACCAGTTTTTGTCGAAAGGCCGCTGTATCGCCAAAAGAGCTGAGATCCATGATAGACTCTGCCCCCATCTCTACCGCTTTCCGCACTTTTTCCATCTCCACGTCCAAATTGACACAATCCCTGGAAGTTCCTAGATTGACATTGATCTTCGTCTTTAAGGCATGTCCAACTCCGTGAGGAATCAACCGCGTATGCCGGTGATTGGCAGGGATTGCCACTTTTCCCTCCGCCACCAAATTCCGAAGTTCCTCAACCTCGATTCCCTCTTCCCGCGCCACAGCTTCCATCTGCGGCGTGACAACGCCATCTCGCGCGGCTTTTCTCTGTGTTGCCATCCATATACTCCTTTCTGACTTGTTAAATTTCTGGCCCTGAGCAAGGCATATGAAAAAACGTCCGCCATAAGCGAACGTCCACCCTTCGATGATTTGCTCCCTACGCCAGTATTAACTAACAGGTTCCAAGGGTCAGGTTTTAACCTTCTCAACTATTGCTAGTCCCCCTGCAAATGCCTACCCTATATTCAATTCCCTACCAGTATATCACACCTACGGCCAAAAGTAAAGAGGCCTATGAGCTGATTGTATCCATGTAATGTTGGACAGCCTCCAGGAAAGCATCCCAGCGCCCCTCCTCCCGGATACAATGGGGGCAATCTTTGCCGGAATAATCATGGTGCTGATAGACGTCATCCAAACTCAAATGGTACTGCTTCACCAGATAGGCCGTAAGCTGTGCCGCGTTGTCCAATGCTCTCTCGAAGTCTCCATCCTCATTGACGCAGATCTCAACGCCGATGCCCTCCTCATTTCCCTCCGCCGTTCCCGCGTGGTACCCCACCTCCTGATCGGGCAGATGATGATAGATCTGATGGTCGTCAACGGTATAGTGCCATGAAATTTTTGTGCTCTTCGCCTCATTCAGCAGATACCGGCTATGATTTTCGCTGTCGGTCCCTTTTGCTGTATTGGCTGTCTCATGGATGACGATAGTTCGAATTTCGCGCAGCGTACCTGGACGCCCCGCGTATCCTTCCGGGATATACTGAGTATGTACGGGGATAGCGCCAATGGAATCGGGAGCTTCCCCCTCCTGAATCTCGCTCGGATTCATAATCTGGATCAACCGAACGACCAGTACAAGGATGGCGATGGCGGCCACTGCCAACATCCCTCGCAGAAGCCTAACCTGCCTTCTCCTTTTGCGCCTTTGCGTAGCTCTCCTCTCCGTATTTGTCATCGCTTTCACCCCCTATCCTATCTTGTCCTTTTACCCGGCCTGTGCTATACTAAGATCCACTGTGGGATTTCCAACCAAAGATAAACCAGACCGCTGCACCGGCATAAACGGCGGTCAGCAAGCCAGACCACCACGAGCTGAACAGCCTTCTTATGACGCCGGCGATCCGCGTCCAATCGTGGAATACAATGACCGCAATCACAACGGCAAACAGCGCGGCCAAAAGGACCATGCCCGCCGCCACATCCTTGGCGATTTTTGCATATTCGTTCTTCTCCTGGGTGATCAGGTCCACAACCGCTTCGATGGCGGTATTCATCATCTCCATGGTCATGACCGTGGCCACCGCCACAGCCAGCATAGCCCTCTGGCCAGTGTCTACGCCGTAAAGCCAGGCAAACAGGACTACGGTTACGGCCGCCACCGTATGGATCCGAAAATTGCGCTCGTGGACGAGGCAACGCCCAATTCCGTCAATCGCATGGCGCATGCTTTCTCTCAGCGTTATTTTGGTCATAGGGTCCCTCTCCCTCCCGCTCTTCTGAGCTTAACTCGAAAGGCTGTGATTCTCATTCATACTATCTATACGGCAAATCAATATTTTCAAGACCGTTTTGGTCAAAAAGTCTACAAAATCGCCATCGACGCTGGATTTACCTGTCCCAACCGCGATGGCACCGTGGGCTACGGCGGCTGCACCTTTTGCAGTGCCGGCGGAAGCGGAGATTTCGCACAGCGCTGGGACGGAACCCCGGCTTCCATCTCCGCGCAGATTGAACAGGGCGCTGCCCGCCTGCGACAAAAATATAAGGGAAATGCCTATATCGCCTACTTTCAAAGCTTCACCAACACCTACGCGCCGGCGGAAAGCTTGGAAGCGCTGTACCGCCCTGTTCTGGAACATCCGTCCATTGTCGGCCTCTCCATCGCCACTCGGCCAGACTGCCTTCCCGACGATGTGATCTGTCTACTGCGGGATCTGGCGCTCCAAAAACCACTCCTGCTGGAGCTGGGCCTCCAAACGATCCACGAGGCCACAGCCAGACGAATCCACCGGGGGTATTCCCTTGCCACTTTCGAGGACACTTGGGCACGCCTCCAGGGGCTTCCGTTCCACAAAATTATCCATGTGATTTTGGGGCTCCCAGGGGAGACCATGCAGGACATGTTGGATACGGTTGACTATGTGGTGAGGATCGGAGCCGATGGAATCAAACTAGCGCTTCTCCACGTTTTAAAAGGGACGCCGTTGGCGGCAGACTATGAGGCGGGAACTCTCCCTCTGCTAAGCCGGGACGCCTATATCGACATCGCCGCCCACTGCCTCAGCCGGATTCCCCCTTCCATGGTGGTACACCGAATAACCGGTGACGGGCCCCGCTCTCTGCTGCTGGCTCCGCTCTGGAGCACCGACAAAAAGGCAGTTCGAAACCATATTTTGAGACGGCTGTCCGAAATCACCTGACGGTCATGATTCCGAGGAGTCCTCCCCCGAGTCTTCGAGGGAATCCTCCCCTGAACCCTGGGCACTTCGCGGCTCATAGCCGCTGAGAATCTCCACGATGGCATCTGCCATCGCCTGGGCGCCCTGCTCCTGGATCACAGGATCGCACAGAGCCGCGTCGTCCTCCGCGTTGCTCAGATACCCCAGTTCCATGAGAACAGCCGGCATCTCACAGCTGTACAAAACCTCCAGCGTCTGCTTGGAAGCATCCCTCTGGCGGAGTCCGAATCCCGCGGCGGCCTTTTCCAGCAGAATCTGTGCCGCTGCCTGGGAAAGCTTTCCAATCTCCTGCTTTTCCTCCGCCTTGGCGATCCAATATCGTGTCTCCAACCCGTTGACCGAGGTATCGTCCTGAAAGGAATTGCAGTGAATGCTAATAAAGAAGTCCGCCTGCAAATCATTGGCCAACTCCGCCCGGTCACCAAGGCTTACATACGTGTCGTCCTCCCTCGTCATGATGACCTCGATCTCCGGGGCCTTTTCGCGCAAGGCGTTTCGAAGTTTCAGGGCAATCTCAAGATTAATGACGCTTTCCCGCACCTGCCCCTGATCGTTGCCGCCATCGTTGCCGCCGTGTCCCGGATCAATCACGAGACGGTAGACGTAGGACACCGGATTGGTCGAATTCTCGCTGTAAGACTCTTCCGGCTCCAAGTCCGGTACTGTAGGATAGTTTCCAGAATTAGCTAAAATCATACTCGCCATATAGCCGATCATCTGGTTGCTGATACTGCTGATGTCCGACGTGGATACGGTTTGCACCGCTGGCGGGACATACGAAGTCTCGGATGACTGGGAAACCTCCTGCACCACCGTTTCACTCTTAGGTGTGCTGCCGCCAAGGAGCAACTTTAATAGCAGCGCCAGCAATAGAATGACGATGCCTAGCATGGCGATAAGCCGCCAAGGCTTTACCAGCTTATACTGCTTTCTGTGCCTCTGTTTTGCCATCCTCTCGCCTCCTTTTCTAGACTGTGACGATCTTGCAGGGTATGCCCAAGCCGCGGATCCGCCTGCCTTCTCGCTCCTGGCAGGTCAACAGCAGGATCTGCCTTTTTTCCTGTTCCCTGTTAAGAAATTGCAGCATTTGACCAAGGCGTTCCTCATCCCAGAATCCCAGCACGTCGTCCAGAATCAGAGGCAGGGACCGTCCTTTTGTCAAGATCTCCGCCATCCCCAGCCGGAGGGCGAAGTAGATCTGACAGACCGTGCCCGCAGAGAGCTGTTCCAGCGCCACCGTGCGCTTTTCCTTTGGCTCCTGCACCGTCACCTTCATATCTTCGAGAATGCGGACGTGGTCATAGCGCTGACTAGTCAGATTCTCGACATATCGCTGAACCGTATCATTTAACGCTGGCCCCAGCTGCCGTTCCATCTCGTCGGCCAGGTCTTCGATGGTATCCACCGCCAATTTTAGGGCCGCCTGCCGCTTGTCCAGCTGGGCCCATTCTTGCCGCAGACCCTCCAACTCCTCCTCAATCTCATCGGTGGATCGGCCGCCCTCCCGCAGGAGTCGCCTCTTTTCCTTTAAGCGCTCCATCTCCAGTTTCCATGTCTCCAGGTCCCGCTGATAGGCGGCTAGCTGCTTGTCCAATTCCTCGGAGCCAATGACCCCGGGGGCTGTCCTGGCGGATTCCTCCAATTCAGCCTGAAACGCCTCCTCGTCCATGCCCTCCGGCATTCCCTTTTGCTTGAGCCATCGGCTTTTCTCCTCCGATAACAGCGCCAGCTTATCCATCAACTTATGATAGGCTATCTTTCGCTCAAGGCAGCGTCTGTATTCCTCTATGGAAGCAACGCCAGCCTGCTCCAATAAAAGCCGCAGCTTCTCCTCCACAGCCAAGCAGGCGGATCTGCGCTCCATTTCCATCTCCCTCGCTTCCTCCTGGAGCATGGACAATCCATGGCGCTCCTTTTCCATCTGCTCATGCCGCTGCCGCCAAACCTCCTGACGATTCCACTGAAAACGCCGGCTTCCGATGGAGACGAAAAATAAAATCAGCGCCGGAAGAGCTCCCAATGCCAGCACCGGTTTCTCGAAAATAAAGCTGAGCAGCAAAAACAGCGCGCAGCACGCGAGGCCGGTCCACTGTAAAACTCGATTTCCCCATATTCCCTTTCCCGCCGTTCGGATTTCCCGGTCTAACTCATTTTGATTTTCCACTGAGATCTGTATCTTCGCTTCGATCTCCTGCATTGCCTTCTTCGCCTCTGCACAGCTCTGCCGGGCGCCTCGCACCTGGGCAGAACAGCGCACGGCCTCCTCATACCCTGATACAGACACGAGGCGGGAATCCTCCATGCCCATGGTCTGCTCCTGGACGCTCTGAATCCTCTGATTCCAGGACTCCAGCTCTTCTAGACAGAGAGCGGCGGATTGACCGGCTAGCTGCTGCTTTCGAGTGGCCAGCAGCGGCTCCCTCTCCCGGAGTCCCCGGATGGCCGTCTGAACCTGGGCAAGCTCCGTCTCCCGCTGTAGCGCTTCCCTCTGCTCCGCCTCCAGGACTTGAATCCGCTTGGAGAGATACGTCTTCTGTCCATTTTTCGCCTGCCGGAGCGTTCCAATATCCGTGATCTTAGCCCGCAGCCGCTTGATCGCCCTCTCCACGGAAATATCATCCCCGCCCCCCTCCTGCGCATTGGCCAGATACTCCTTGACCTGCGCCGCCAGTTCCGGTCCATTGGGGTGGGGAGCCTTTTGCGATATCAGCAATGTATTTCGAAAAGCGGCCGCGCTCAAGCCTATATCCCGGGATGAGGGCTGGACTTGCCGGCAGCTCTCCGAATAGGCAAAGAGATGGGTAATCTCCTCCCCTGTCTGCTGGTCAAAAATGCGAACCGTATCGCGGTTCTTTGCAAAGCTGCGCTCGATCCGGACTTGCTCTTCGCCCTCCTGATAAATCAGGACTCCGCCGTAGGAACCCTGATCCCACGGCTCGTAAAGGTCGCGGTCCTCCGTGTATTGCCGGCGCTTTGCCGGCTTGTAGAACCCATACAGCATCCCCTCGATGAACTTGACGAGGGTGGTCTTTCCAGCCTCATTGGGAGCCTCCACGAGATTCAAGCCCTCCCCGAATGCAAAGGTCGCATCGCGGAACCGGCCGAATCCCTGAATATGTACTGTCTGAATCCACATATGGCCGCCTCCTATCGCTTCTTCATTTCCTGCAAAAGCGCGTCCAATCCTTGGTACAGCGCTTCCTGGGCGTACGGCTCCTGGCGCTCGATCTTCTCCTCCATTGTCTCGATGAAGCGGCCAATGATGGCGCCGTCGTACTCTTTTTTCAAGCTGTCCAGGTCATAGAACGGCTCCGTCTCATCCTGGACCTCCACATAGTAGAAGCCAGAATCCAAGAGCCTCCAGCGAAGCTCTTCCACATCCAGCCCCTCAAAATTCTCCCGATATCCGGTGAGGCGAAAGCGGCATAGATCGCGTTTCCTCTCCGCCTCCCCCACCTCTGCCTCCATCCTGGAAAACACTTCCTGTTCCGACAGATCAGGTGTCAGAGCAAAATCGAGGACGCGAAATTGCCGCTGTGCCATGGGGACAAACGCAAAGTCAAGGCGGACGTGACCTCCCTCACGCCGCAGCATCCCCTTGATCACGCCGTGGGCGCCGGTTTCGGAAAAATCCAGCGGCTCAGGGCTCCCCGGATAGGCCGCCCCGCGCCCGTCAGGAAACCGAACCATGTCCGGTTTGTGGATGTGCCCCAGGGCGATATAGTGTGCCGGAATCTCCTGCAATCGCCGTAGGTCCAAGGGCAGATAGGGGCTCTCTTTCCCATACAGATCCCCGTGAAGGAGTAGGATGCGGAACTGGGAGTCGTCTCCCTCCCACGGGGTGTCAGGCAGAGCCTTCATCTCCGCCGCATCCCAGCTGACAGCCCCGATCTCCGTATCTTTATCAGCAAACCGCTGCACAGAAAAACCCGCAGGCATGACCGTCACGTTGGGTGGCCAGGCGGAATCCCCGTAGATGCTGTCCTTTGACAGATAATCGTGATTCCCCGCAATCAAAATCACCCGGAGATCACTCTGTCCAGCCGCCTGCTCCAGCTTCCACTGCATGTTGCGCAGGTCTCGCCTGCTGATGTACTCCGCCTCCACCAGATCGCCCGCTATCAAAAGAAAATCCACTTTTGTCTCCACCGCCATATCCACAATGCGGTAAAACGTGTCCATGATCTCTCGCCTGCGGGACTTTCCCAGAACGGATCCGAAGCTGGCATGGTGGAAATTTTTCCCCGCGTGTAAATCTGCCATGTGCAGGAATGTAATTGAATCCATGGCGCTTCTCCTTACCACATTTGTTTTGGAGACCAAGCAAAAGCTCCCGTTTCCTCAACCGGCATGCTCAAAAGCCTGCTTCGGAACACGAGGCCCCGAGGAATCGGTGTATACATAATCGGGGATTTGAAACTTTTCAGGAAAATGCTGAGGCGGAGCTCGCTGGTTTTTTGATAGTATACTCGCTGTAGCGCTTTTTCCTCAGCGCTCATAAAGGTGTGCGTCAACGCCAGGGCGCTGTTCAGGGCATAGCTTATCCCCTCAGCGGAACACGGGCTGATGAGGCCCGCCGCCTCGCCGGTGAGGAATACGCGGCCGCCGCCTGTATCAACGCTGCCAAAGGGGCGCGGCCGCAAGATAATGGCGCCCCGCGTCTTCTCCGGCTGGCACAGCTTAAACCCTCTCTCCACCAGTCTGGCCTTCAGGTACTCGAATTTCAGCCGCGCATCCGGCGATTTTGGAATGGCGCTCCCCAGCAGGACACGCCCGTTTTCCGGAATCATCCAGGAATAAAAATCCGTAATATATTGGTCAAAGATCGCCAGAAAGTACGGCATATCCTCCTTTACCGGCAGCCACTGCTGTATACTCACATATTCTCGGGGCGCCCGGCAGACCAGCGGATAGGAAAATTCTTTATGGCGGCGCACCATGGAAGCAGCGCCGTCCGCCCCCACTAAATACCGGGCGTTGGCATACTGCACCTTTCCATTCTGCTTGATCTTTACCTGAATAAAATGGGGGTCCTCCCGGAAACCCACCACAGAAGCCTCCTCCATCAGCGTGACCCCCCGCTGAGCGACGGCCTTCTGGACAAGCCATCGGTCGAACTCCACTCGATCCACATTGACATACTGTTTCTGGTAATACCGCTCCATCTGGTTGTCCAGGTCGATGGCGCGGATGGCAAAAACTTGCGGCGAGGCCAGCACCGATTTTGGCAGAGCCAGATTTAATCTCGTCAGCGCCTTCTGGGCGCTTGGGTCCAGCAGTCCCCCACAGCTCTTCTCACGGCTATCCCTCTTAGCCTCACTGTCAAAATTCCGCTTATCTACCAGCAATACCCGGTAGCGCCGTCCCAGCCCTCTTGCCAGTGTGGCCCCTGCGGGCCCTGCTCCAACGATGATCATATCATACATGTCGATACCGTCCTTTCTTTTTGCCGGATGACTTTCTGGGGGTCATGGCCACCGGATGCTTTTCCAGATACCGTTCCCACTCCCTCTGCACCGATGGATCCTGAAAAGACATCCGGACATTCTGCCCTTTCGGCGGCGCAATCAGCGCATTCTCTCCATATCCGATGAGATCCCATCGCTTCGTCCTGAGCAGCGCTTCCAAGACTAAACTGTAGTTGCGCGGATCTCTGTACTGAATCAGAGCCCTCTGCATTGCTTTCTCATGGGGAGACCGCGGCACGTATACCGGTTTCAGATCCCGCGGGTCCAAACCGGTATAGTACATGCACGTGGACGCGGTAGACGGAGTCGGATAGAAATCCTGCACCTGCTCCGGCCTGAGTCCACAGTCCCGCAAGTATTCGGAGAGTACAACCGCATCTTTCAGTGTCGAACCCGGATGGCTCGACATGAAATAGGGGACCAAGTACTGCTTTCTGCCAAGCTCGGCGTTGACATCCCCATACTTTTGAACAAAGCGGTCAAAGACAGCGCGGTCTGGCTTTCCCATGTAATACAATACCCGGGGTGAGACATGCTCCGGCGCCACTTTCAGCTGTCCGCTCACATGGTGGGCCGCCAAGACCCGCAAAAAATCCGAATGGGTATCGGCAAGCACATAGTCAAACCGGATGCCGGAGCGGATGAAGACCTTCTTCACGCCTGGCAGCTGGCGCAGCTCCCTCAGCAGTTCCATGTAGTCGCGGTGATCCGCCTCCAGATTCGGGCACGCCTGCGGAAACAGGCATTGCCGGTGGGCGCAGGCGCCGCGGCTGGCCTGCTTCGCGCAAGCGGGACCTCGAAAATTTGCGGTCGGCCCGCCCACGTCGTGGATATACCCTTTAAAATCCGGCTGCTCTGTCATCTTCCTGGCTTCCTCCACAACCGATTCCCGGCTGCGGGATGTGACGATCCGCCCTTGATGAAAGGTCAGAGCGCAGAAATTGCATCCCCCAAAACAGCCTCGATTGTGTGCGATGGAAAACCGGACCTCCGAAATAGCGGGAACGCCGCCCTCCGCTTCATACACCGCCGGGTACGTTCTCTGATAGGGAAGGCTCATGATTCGGTCCAACGCCTCCCGCTCCAAAGGATAGGCCGGCGGATTCTGCACGATATATCCATCCTCATAGGGCTCCACAAGCGTCTTGGCCGTATAGGGGTCCGTGTTGGCCATCTGCGTCTGGAAGCTGCGCGCGTAGTCCTGTTTTCCTTCCTTTGTGGGCCTGCTGGCGGAGGAAAAGGGGGGCAGAGTCAAGTAGTCCACCTCGCGGTCCAACACGGGATTTTGATAAACCGTTCCCCGCACATAGGTGATCTCCCGGACCGGGATGCCGGATTCCAGGCTCTGGGCAACCTCCACAATGCTGGTCTCTCCCATCCCATAGATGAGAAGGTCAGCCCCGCTGTCCAGCAAAATGGAGGGCATAACCTGATCCTTCCAGTAGTCGTAATGCCCAAGCCGGCGCAGGCTGGCCTCCAGTCCTCCCAGCAGAACAGGGCAATCCGGATACGCTTTTTTCGCCAACCGGGAGTATACCGCCGCCGCGCGGTCTGGCCGTCTCCCCGTTTTGCCGCCCGGCGAGTACAGATCCTGGTCCCGCTTTCGTTTCGCCACCGTATAGGCGTTCACCATGGAATCCAGATTCCCGGAGGTGATGAGAAATCCTAGGCGCGGCCGGCCAAACCGGGTGAAATCAACGGGCCGGTCCCACCGGGGCTGGGACAGGATGGCAACGCGGTAGCCATAGGATTCCAGCACGCGGCTGATGACCGCGATCCCGAAAGACGGATGATCAACGTACGCATCCCCCGTGACCGCAACAAAATCCACGCCGTCCCAGCCCCGCTCCTGAACCTCACTCTGGCTCATGGGCAGAAACCCTGTCCCCATCCTATCACCTCCTACTGATATCGCCAACCTTTTAGATATTTGTTTTTTAGCAGACTGCCGCTGGCCTTCCCCCAGCCTAGGCCAAAGGGTCCGGCGCATACCAGATTCCAGCCCGGAGCAAACTGGCTGGGCAGTGTCTCCCCCTTCAAATAGCGGATGACCGCGGGATCTTCCACATCAAACGCCGCCAGTTTGCGGACCTGCTCTTTTTTCAGGGCAAGGGCGAATGCCTGCGACGG
>JAHZBS010000279.1 GCA_019423265.1 Clostridiales bacterium | reverse complement strand
CTTCGCAAATTTCTCTTCGCCCCGTCGCTGACGCTCCGGAATGGAGAATAGTATGAACCATTTGGGCTAAATTATTTCCATTTTAATGTAGAATTCTAGAAATCTATACACTCTCCCGTGTACACGAGATATAAAACTTTTTCCTTCACGGCAATACCGCTGATTTTTCCGAGAGCATCGGCGTACAGGGACAGTTGGCGCCCGTATTCACCCCGCCTTTTTCCATCCAGGCTTCTGTCCGTCTTGTAGTCCACCACGACCCACCGCCCGTCCTCCAGAAAGCAGCAGTCCAGGATTCCCTGCACCATAATCCGCGCCGGCTCGGAGTCGTCCGCCTCAGAGGGCAGTATTTCCGGCGCCAGCTCCCTGATTTCCTCCACCGTGTACGCCATGATAAAGGGCTGTTCCCGGCAAATTTTTTCCGATGCGACAATCCTTCCGCAGAGGGCGGAGTTCCCAAAGCGAAGGATCTGCCATATATTGACTAAATCCAGGCTTTCCTCCGATATCCTCCCGCGGGCCGCCATCTCTTGCAGCTGCTCACGAATCTGCCCTTCTGTCCGCAAACGCCGCAAATCCAGTTTCGATATCACATCGTGGAAAGCGGTACCCCGCCTGGCGCCTCCCTGTGCCTCCTCCGGCGATGGGGGCGCGGCAGCCGTCCAGTATACGGACTCCTCCTGCCTTTCCTCGTAGGTCCGCTTAAGTTCGGAGACGGAAATGCGCACCCCCATTTTCTGTTTCCACACCCGGGGGTAGGACCATCCGAATTTTTCTTCAAAGATCCCATCCCAGTTCTGGACGTCGTCCCCGGGAATCGTCTCGTCCCCTGCCGCCGCCTCCCCCTTGCCTTCCGGATCTGGCTTTGTATAGGCCCGATAGACCGTGTGGAACGCCGATCCCTCCTTATGGTCCAGAATGGGCAGCAGCCAGTCCAAATAACACTTGGCGTCCAGCGCCTCGTAGGGCGACAGCGTCCATCCCTGTTCTTTCTCTTCCTCTCCCCCACTCTGACCTGCGCGCGTCCCTGTTAAAAACAGATATTCCTTCGCTCTCGTCATGGCCACATACAGAACTCGCATCTCTTCCCCCAAGGTTTCCTTTCGGAGCTGATCCTTGATTCCCTCCCTCGCCGGAGTCTCATACCGGACATAGCGGATCGGGTCCATGGCCTGGGCGCCGATCCCCAGCGTTCGATGATACAACAGCGCCTTTTTCGAATCCTGAGCATTGAACTGGCGTCC
The DNA here is from genome assembly GCA_019423265.1 of Clostridiales bacterium. Next base: position 2,168 of record JAHZBS010000279.1, on the reverse strand, counting down.
CAGCCCGCAGATGAAAACCGCCGGGTATTCCAGCCCTTTGCTCTTATGGATACTGAGAATCCGCACCACGTCCTCCTCTTCCCCCATGGTCTTGGCCTCCTCAATGTCCTGGCTCCGTTTTTTCATCTTCTCCATGAAGCGGAGAAAATTGAAGAGGCCGCTGAAGATGCCCTTCTCATATTCGATGCTCTTCTCAAGGAGAAGGTCCAGATTCGCCCTTCGCAGCTCTCCCTGGGGCATCGCCGCCGCATAACTGTAGTAATCCGTATCCTGGTACAGCGACCAGAGCAGATCGTGGATGGACAGGGATTGGGCCAGCCCTCTCCACTTCCACAGCCACAGGCAGAAAGCCTCCGACTTTTGCCGCAGCGCCGTGTCCTGTCCCCCCTGACTGTACTCCCACAGCGCATCATAAAAAAGCGCCTCCTTCTTCTGGGCCCGGATGGCGGCCAGCTCGCTGGCGGTAAAGCCAAAGATTGGGGAATATAAGACTCCCACCAGGGGGATATCCTGCAGTGGGTTGTCCAGAATTCGAAGCAGATTCAGCATCAGCTGGACTTCCTGTGTCTGGAAAAAACTAGCCTCCGTCTCCGTATAGCAGGCTATCCCCCGCTGTGTCAGCGCTTGGAGAAAAATGTCGGATACGCCTTTGACAGAGCGCAACAGAATCACGATATCCCTCCGCTGAACCCGGCGGTACTGTCCGATGGCATCGTCCCACACGCGGTAAGGGGATTCCGGCTGCACCATCCCCTGAATTCTCTCCGCTACAAAAGCCGCCTCCACCTCAAGCCGCTGCCGGGCCGTCCGCGGATCGTCCTCCCGTCTCTCCTCGTCAGCCCGGGGAAATTCCAGAACGCTCACCTCCGGCTGGCCCCCTACCACGGCGCCCTCCTCCCCGCAGGGGGGAAACTCCAGCCCCGCATACAGCGCCTCCCGCTCCGTATACTCCATCTGCGCGCTCTCTCTGCACATCAGCGCGCCAAATATAAAATTAACCCCCTCCAGAATCTCCCGCCGGCTGCGAAAATTTTGTTGCAGGGTGATTTTTCTGGGAAGCCCCGTCTCATGGTACGCTTCATATTTCTCCAGAAAAAGTTCCGGCCTGGCCTGCCGAAACCCATAGATGCTCTGCTTCACATCCCCGACCATGAAAATGTTGGATGTGCCTCCCGCCGCGCCTCGCCGCGCGATACTGCTCAGAATAAGTTCCTGGACGTCGCTGCTATCCTGATACTCATCGATGACGAGATACCGGTATTTCGACCGATACTCCTTGGCCGCCTGGGATGCCTCGTACCCCGCCTCGCTCTTGGACAGCAAAATCTCCATGGCATAGCGCTCAAAATCGTGGAAATCGAGGATGCTTTTTTCCTTTTTTGCCGCGGCATACGCCCTGTCAAAGGCCTTTACCACTCTGGCAAGCCCCTTCAGCGCCGGATAGGCAAGCTCAGCCATATGTTGCCTCGCCTCTTCTCCGGGCCAGATCCATGCCCAGCGGGCCGCCGCCTCCCGGATCGACGCCTTCGCGCCATCGGCCAGGGATTTTACCCGTTCCTTTCCTTCCGGATCTTCTTTAAACGCGCCATAGTTCATGCGCCCATAGTCAATGGCCTGCAACTGAGCCGAAAGCTCGTCCAACCGGCCCGTCTCCCAGGCCGATACGATGGCGTCCAGCTGGCGGCAAACCGCCTGGACGACGGCGATCCCCTTTTGGGCCTTGTCCGCATCCGGCACGGCGTAGAAAAGGGCAATCGCCTGTTCATATTGGCCTCTGGCCTTGAGCAATTTTCGCTTGGCTGTCTCTTTCAGCGCCGAATACCAACCTGTCTCATAGATCGCTTGTTCCGTCTCCATCCGGTAGCTCTCCACCGCCGCATCCAGCCATGCTTCCCAATCCGGCAAGCCTTGTAGAAAGGCGGTGATGTCAAAGATGATGTCCTCAATCTTCCAGTCCTGCCTCGTCCCCCCATAGCAATCCACAAAGGCCAAGAACTCCCTGGCCTCCGGCGTATCCGGCTCCTCCAAGCTTCTTTCATAGAATTCCTCCAGCACCGCGTCCAGTACATCGGACTGTAAGAGCGCCGCCTCGGATTCGTCTGCAACGCGAAATCCCGGATCCAAATCCTGAATCCGGGTCATATGGTCGCGAATGACAGTCAGACAGA
>JAHZBS010000278.1 GCA_019423265.1 Clostridiales bacterium | reverse complement strand
GGCTGTACCCCCACATGAATACAGGCGTTGAAAAAGCTTTTATGCGCATTGCGGCAGGCAATGATTCGATCGCCGGGTCTGCATACAGCCGCAATTGCCGCCAGGATTCCCCCTGTTGAGCCATTTACAGAAAAGAAGCTCTCCTCCGCGCCAAAAAAGGCGGACATCCTCTGTTCTGCTTCCCGAATGATCCCCACCGGCCGCTGGAGGTTGTCTGTCTCCTCCAGCTCCGTGACGTCCAGCGCGTAAAGCTGGTCTAGGGAAAACAATTGGCCGCCCTTATGCCCCGGCATGTGCCAGGATTGGTATCCTCTACCGGCAATTTGCCGCAAACTATCGTATATCGGTCGTTTCACAGTTTGTCTCCTTTTTTGATTGGTAGCCAAGATTCTCGTTCCCTCTGCACATCCCTTGCTTTAGAATGCTTTATCCGCAAATTCTCCCAAAGCCCGCACAATCAGATCGTAGGAAGAATCGGGGGGATCCGCAGTCATTCGCCTCCTATACCGCCCATCGGCAAGGGCACTCTTGACTGTTTCAGACAGCGGCCCCCTTAAATCTGGATTTTGATCTGCAATCTGTGCCAGCGCCGCCAGGGCAAAGGAAAAATGCTGATAGTACACCATATTGAGGTGGTCTGTTATGGAATACTTATAATCCGGCGCCAGATATTGATGATACATCGGTCGCTCATATTCTTCCGGGCTAAGAATGGCGGTCAGCTCCGGTACGATCTCTGGATCTCCAAAACGGCCGCACAGACAGATGGCGATTACGCTTCGCAGTTGGTTGGACCGGCGGCAATCCTCATAAAAATATGCTTTGCGGCCTTTCACCAGTTCGCGCAGCACTGGCAGGCTGCGGCGATCTCCAAGAACACCCAGCGCAATCGCCGCATTATAACGCAATTCTGTGTCCTCTGTCTCCTGGATCAGTCTGGCCAGGTCATCTCCCACCTTCGCAGCTCCCAGGCGGCGGCAGGACCAGATTCCCACTCCGGGACAATCTGTGGCTAACTCCCGGCAAATTGCCTCCCAATCCTCAAGCCACTCCACAGGTTGATACGGAGGATCTGCCTTGGGATCGACAAATCCCCGCAGTTGCTCTGGGCGGGGGTCAAAACAACCGCGGCTCTTAAGTTTTCTGTGCAGCTCCTCGATGTCAATCTGCTGCACACTCTCCACACCCCCCTGAACTGCCATGGCAATGGCAACTCCTGCCGATTCTCCCAGGCGGTACATATCCCGATTCATGCGCACCGCAGCGGAGACATACTCATCGAGGGCCAGACAGCGCGACACGGATACAAGGCGCTTCCACCCTTTCGGAATAAGGATCTCAAGGGGCAATCGGATTTTCATTGTCACGGTGCTTAGATTGCTCAACACATACCAGTCCTGATACACCCTGCCGTCAAAGGCGCGATCCTGCCCATGCCGGTCGATATCGGAATACGCGCAACACAGCGTATGGGGATACAGCTTTTCCTCCAAAACATCCTGCAGCGTTACGGTCTCCTCCCCTTCGAACCGCATCCCCTCCCGCATGCCGATTTGTGGGGCTAGATACAGCAGCCTCTCCTCCGATCCCACTGCATCCTCCGTATGCTTTGCATTGGCTTTCAGGACTCGGCTAGAAAATTCAGCATCCTCGTATGGATTTATATACCCGCTGTCATCATTAGTCCGTCCCAGCTTTCCATCCGTCCGGCGATATACCCGCACGCTGGAAAACGGCTGAGCCGTGCCATCTGTCGTCCTCCCAAACCATCCTCGGATTCCTAGGATACGCAGCAGATGGCCGTCGCTGGTGCTATCGGACAAGAACTGGCACCGGATCTCCCTCTTGCTCCCATTGCACAGAGCTCGAACTCCCATCACGCGCTGCCCATCTGCGTAGATCCCCAGCACCACCGTGTGGTATTCGATTTTTACCCCAGCTGATAGCAATTTCTGTTCCATGCGCAGCTTTTTGGCGTCGGGATGATTCAGAAATGGACGATATACCGTGCCGAGCACCTCCTGCACCGATGCATCGATCTCCTCAAAGGCCCCGCCGGGATATCCATTATAGTAGCCATTGACTGCCCCCTGCACCGACATTCCTCCGCAGCAGCTCCCCCGCTCCAACCCCAGCACCGACAGTCCCTCCTGGGCGGCGGAAAGTGCACAAAACGCGCCGGCAGAACCCATTCCCACCACAACCAAATCCACGGACTCGTCTGCTTCTGGTATAGGACACGGATAGGCGCAGCACTGGTTGTCTCGCAGCTCATAATACGTCATGGCCTGGCACCCCCTCCCCGTCATTGACCGACAAGGCCGCTCCTCCGTCAAAGGCGGCAACCGGGTTCCCATAGCGGTGAGGGCCAACCCAGGCGCATATTCCTTCATCTCCGCTATCAACAGCCTCCACATCGAAGTCAAATCCCACTGCATCAATCAACGTCTCCCCACCGGGGAATGCCGCCCTCCATTGCCTCTCAACCGCTAAACGAGCCTCTGGGAGCTTGGTTTCCCCCGAAAAGGGGAACGACACGGTCCATTCTCCAGGCCAAAACCCAGGGGTTGTGATGATGTCCCCATTGACCTCCTTCAACTGGTGATATGGGTCTTCCATGGCCTCGCTGCACAATACATGCAGCCACTGTCTCGTCACCGCCGCCGCGCCCCTGGAAGAGATACGGCGGGACGTCGTATCCAGCAAGATACGGGCCTGTATCTCCCGCAGGCCGCTGTTCGTGCGGCATTCCACAACATACCCATTGTCTGATTTTTTCACGGATACCACGGCGGCATCCAACAAAATCCATAGTTTGTGGGCTACAGCATAGCGGTTGACCGCTGTTGTCATTCCACAGAGATCCAGACGCCCTTCCTCTGTGACAAGTTCATGTTCCTTTAAAAATGCATAGAACTGTTTTCCTAACTCCGTAACTGGGAGATCGACAAGGTCTGAAGGACGCATATTTCCAGCATACTCTACCCCTGTCCCCTCCGTCTCCTCTACAATCAACGTGCCGGGATGCGCCGCCGCGTATCCCAGCGCCGCATAACTCGCTCCTAGTATCAACGTCTCTACAAATATGGTTTGCATCTAGATCGTCCTTTCCAAATGAGCACCTCAGCAGCGGCGCAATATTTCCGCTTAAGAACGGCAACATAAGTATAGCATATTGCCACCCAATATTCAAACGGGAATATACTCTTTCTGCATCCTCAATTGGCAGTCTCCTATGAGGTCTGTGCATAATCTATATTAATTTTATATACTATAAAAACTTAATATTTCCTTAATGAAACTTCATTCTTTATTCATACATTGCAAGTTGTTTTGTAGTATTCCTTCATTATAATAGGTGTGCTATAGATAGATTATTTTTCAGGACAAATCGTGAGGTGAATGGTATGTACGAT
>JAHZBS010000277.1 GCA_019423265.1 Clostridiales bacterium | reverse complement strand
GACGCCTCATGCTTGATGAGCGGCGCGCCGGATAAGGTTGACGTGCAGCAGCTGGACGAGCTGCATCTGGCCATCGAACAGGAGAAGACGGAGTAAAGGCGCAGCCCCCGATAGGGCAAAAACGGGAGTTTATGCCATATCGACATAAACTCCCGGGAAATCCATAAGCTGCGATAAAAAAAGACTGCTCACTTCGCCAGGAAAGCAGTCAGTTCCGGTAATACCTTTTCCGCCACAGCGTCGTCGTGGACGTCTAGACGAATGGGCTGGCTCAGATCTAGGCTAAAAATTCCCATGATAGACTTGGCATCGATGACATATCGGCCGGAAACAAGGTCAAATTCGCCCTCATAGCGACTCACAGTATTGACAAAATTTTTAACCTTGTCGATAGAGTTTAATAAAACTTCTACAGATTGCATAGGACCTTCCCCTTTCAAATTGGACATAATATGTGGATTCAATCTCTCCCCCATACCCCTCTATCTTAAGTGTTTCCCGAAAATATGTCAACTATTATTTTCACTAAAAATTTATGTTGTAATTCTTTGATTTATTAGATATAATATAGGAATAAGAGATGTTGCGGAGAAAAAGACGGCAGGGCGGAAATGCGGTAAAATAGGGCATCGGGCCTTGCTATCAATCGAGGTGTATTTGTGGACGAAAGAAAAGAGCGGCATCAGGATGGTGAGATGAGAGTCGCTTGTTGCACTTTGGGGTGCAAAGTCAATCAATATGAGTCCCAAACGGTTCTGGATCGATTTGCGGAGAATGGGTATCGCGTCGTGGATTTCTCTGACTTGGCGGATGTGTATATCATCAATACCTGCACGGTGACGCAGATTGCAGCTAGAAAATCGAGGCAGATGATCCATCGGGCAAGAAAGCTTAATCCGAATGCGGTGATTGCGGCCATGGGCTGTTATATCGATAAGGGAGAGAGACAGATTTTGGAAGGCGTCGTCGATGTGGCAGTGGGAAATCGGGATAAGATGAACCTCCTGTCTCTGGTGGAGGACTGCCAGCGCCAGCGCGGGCTTCGAGTGCCGGGGACGCCTGATGCTTCAGAGACACGCGGAGGCATCCGGCAGGGCCCAAGCCGGGGCGGACAGACCCGGGCGTTTTTGAAGGTACAGGACGGATGCCGCCAATACTGCTCTTACTGTATTATTCCCTTTGTTCGCGGCCCTTTGGCGAGCAAAGAGCCCCGGCAGGCGGTGGCGGAGGCGCGCGGCTTTGTGGATGCGGGCTATAAAGAGATTGTGTTGACAGGAATACATTTGAGCTCTTATGGCAAAGATTTAGAAAAGCCTTCCTCCCTGGCGGAGCTCATTGGGCTGTTGGGACAGCTGGAGGGGCTTCGCCGGATACGGCTGGGCTCACTGGAGCCCAGAATGATAACGCCATCCTTTTTGGAAGCCGTGAGTGGAACGGATACGCTGTGCCCGCATTTTCACTTATCGCTGCAGAGTGGCAGTGCGGTAACCCTGTCCCAGATGAACCGAAAGTATACGCCCGATGAATATCGAAAGGCGGTGGGCCTTCTGCGGGCAACCTATGCTGACGCTGCGATTACAACCGATGTCATAGTGGGATTTCCCGGGGAGACGGAGGCAGAATTTGTCGCATCCGCAGAATTTGTGAAGAGCGTTGGGTTTGCCCACGTCCATGTGTTTAAGTATTCCCGCATGGAGGGGACGAAGGCGGCGGCGCGCCCGGACCAGATTCCGGAGGAGGAGAAGCGGCGGCGCGTCGAAGAAATGTTGAGGGTGACGGACGAATGCTCACGGCTGTATCTGACCAAGTATATTGGGGCCGTCAGGGACGTGCTGATGGAAGAGTATCACGTGGATGGAAAATACTGGGAAGGATATACCGATAATTATATTAAGGTGCGGGTTCCCGCGGAGGATGGGAAGGACCGGAGAAACCAATTGCTGCGCGTCAGGCTTGAGTCCATGGATGCCAGGCAGCATGACTATTATATGTGGGGGGTGACTGTATGAGCGAATTTGATACGCAGTATTTTCGGATTGTCAATGATTCGGAGAATAAGGTGCGCAATACATTGATCGATGTGTACCGGTCTCTGATGTTTAAGGGCTATAATCCTGTCAATCAGATGGTGGGGTACATTATGTCCGGAGATCCGACCTATATCACTAGCTACGATAATGCGAGAAGTAAGATAACGCATATTAATCGGGACGAGATCGTTGAAGAGTTGGTGAAAGCCTTTGTGGAGCATCACCAGCTGGATAAGAGGGAAGATCGACCATGAGGTACATGGGGTTGGACTTTGGCGCCAAGACCGTCGGGGTAGCCCTCAGCGATCCGTCCGGTCTCATTGCCAGCCCGCTGGAGACTATCCAAAGAGCGGAGGAGGAGAATCTAAAGGCGACGATTCGAAGGATCTGTCAGTTGGTGAGAGAGTATGAGGTCAGCGCGGTCGTTCTTGGATTACCCAAAAATATGAATGATACCCTGGGGCCTCGCGCGGAAAAGACCCAGGCATTTCAGAAACGGCTAAACAGAGATCTATATCAGGTGGAGGTCATCCTGTGGGACGAGCGCCTCAGCACCAGGGCCGCGGAGTCTGTATTGCTGATGGCGGACATGGGCGATAGGCGCCAGCGGAAGCAGTATGTCGATAAGATGGCCGCTGCCTACATCCTCCAAGGTTATCTGGATTCTCTGCACAATAAAAATCAAAATGAGAAAGGAAATGATAGGATGGAAGAAGAGATCAAGGTTATTACGCTGTATGATCCGGAAGAGCAGGCTTGCATTGAGATGGAAGTCATCGACGAGATGGAGTATGACGGCGGAACGTATCTGTTGGTGTCGGAATTTGATGACGAGATGGAAATGGAAGACGAGGATGAACTGGACGAGGAAGAGGAGGACGAAGACTCCAACACCGCGTATATTTTTAAAGTCTGCCCGGAAGCTGATTCAGAGTACAAGGTGATGGCAGACGATGAGGATGAGTACTTTGTGACCACAGCGCTTACGGAAGAAGAATTTCAGAGTGTAGCGCAGAAGTTCATGGAGTCGGAAGACTATGACCTGGAAGAAGAGGACGAATAAGAATAGGTAGCCTGCTGCCGAGGGGTTTCTTTTGCGCTGCGCATATGGCGCGGGAGGGGCTAGCGGCGGACGCCGCATGATTTCTGATTGGGTCGGGACCCAAAGGCTTGTATGGATGAATGAGTTGAGACCAATAGCAGCGCTTCTCCGGCAGGGAGAAGAACATGACAGGAGCATCCAGTACCGGCACAGGCGTGAATGAAAGATACGATATATTAGAAAGAGGAGCGAGTAGGCCTTGGCATACAAAGTAAAGAGAAAGAAAGTTAGAATTATTCCCCTGGGAGGATTGGACCAGATTGGCCAGAATATGACGCTGGTCGAATGTGAAGATGA
>JAHZBS010000276.1 GCA_019423265.1 Clostridiales bacterium | reverse complement strand
CTAAAAACGAACATATATTCGAATGGAGGAAAACGAATGAACTGGACCCGTGATAGTTGGACAGACGAAAGCTATGGACAGCTGCTGGCGGATTTGACATCAAGGGCCGATGAGGCATACCGGCTTTTCAACAGCAAATTGATTCCGGGGGAGGATACCTCCTTAGGGGTTCGGATACCGGTTCTTCGAAAGATGGCGGCGGAGATTGCAAAGGGAAATAGCGCTGCCTTTTTGGATATCCCCAAGGGAACCTGTCATGAGGAGATTCTGCTGGAAGGTTTCGTGCTAGGGCGGTATCGCTGCGGCTATGATGAATTTGTCAGGAGAGCGAACCGCTTCTGTCACCGGCTGACCAACTGGGCTAACTGTGACAGCGTATGTGCATCCTTAAAGCAGGTGGAGCGATACAGGGAGGCTTTTTTTCAAAACATCCCACTGTATTTACAGGCGGATGAGGAAATCGTCCGCCGGTTTGGCATTATCCTCATGATGGATTATTATTTGCAGGATGCGTATATTGACCAGGTTCTGGAGAGAATAGAAGCGATCCGGGATGACCGGTATTATGTCAGCATGGCGCAGGCATGGCTGTTGGCTACGGCCTGGGCAAAATTCAGGGACAAAACCTGTGATTATCTGGGAAAGACACGGCTTCCGGATGTGACGGTTAACAGGGCCATTCAGAAGATGCGGGAATCCAACCGCGTATCAAGGGAAGACAAAGAGATGGTGTTGCGATGGAAACGCGAAAAGGCGGGGGGAGTTCAATAGCCGCCCCGTCGCTAACGCTCCGGAATGGAGGTATTTATGGGAAAAGAAGAGTTTCAGATGGTAAAGGTCTGGGCCGTGGTGGGAGCCACGGCGGATGAAGAGAAATACGGATATAAAGTCTTTATGCATCTTGTGCAGAAAGGGTATACGGTGTATCCCATTTCATTAAAATATGATTTTATCGGAGAGATAAAGGCGTACACGTCGCTGTATGAGCTTCCGGAGAAGCCCGGTGCAGTGAATCTTATCGTGAATCCTAAGGCTGGGATGGAAGCCATACGGGACTGCGCCCGGCTGGGGATTGAGAAGGTTTGGATCCAGCCCGGAGCGGAGAGCCCTGAGATCTTGGAGTTTGCGAAACAGAATGGAATCGAGGCCGTGCAGGGCTGTGTCCTGAGGGAATGGCCGTAAGGGAAAGGGTAGCTGAATGGATCAAGATCGATTTGAGCGCGATATCACAGCATGTCAGAGTGAGATTCATCGATGGGAACAGCGGTATAATCGGATCAGCGCGATCCGATTGATCCTTTTTATAGCGGTCCTTGGCGCATGTATTTTGCTGTGGAGGATGGAGGTCTTGTATAGCGTCCTCTGCGCCGGACTGGGACTTCTTTTGTTTATCGGTCTGATGAAATGGCATGGGGACAGCGTGGAGCAGTTAGCACAGCAGAAGAGTCGAAAAGCTGTGCTCGAATGGCACCGGAGGCGTATGGGGGAGGAATGGCGCCAGGAGCAGGCCGAGTCTGGCGCAGAATTTTTGACGCCGGATTTTCCCCAGGCGGTTGATCTGGATCTGTTGGGCCCCAAGAGCCTGTATCAATATATCAGCACGGCCAACACGCCGTGGGGGAGGGAGAAGCTGGAAGAGGCGCTGCGGGTCGGGATAGCTTCGCCATCGGAGATTGCAAAGCGGCAGGAGGCTGTGGCGGAGCTGGTCCGGAAGCATGAGCTGGCTATGGAGCTTGAAGCATTGTCCCGCCGGCTGGCGGAGGCGAAGAAAAAACCGGATATGGAAGGATTTTTGCAGTATGCCCGGAAACAGCCGCAAGGACAATGGCCTGTAGCCCTGCGGGTTATCACATGGGGCCTGCCGCCTGTCACCATTGCGCTCTTCCTTCTGGGGCTGTGTCGCATTCTCCCGCTGGCCGCCGGAAGCGTCTGTTTCCTGGTACAGCTGGGATTTCTGCTGGTTGGATACCGAAAGACTAACAGAATATTGACGCCTCTATTTTCTCTTCAGGACAGCCTCGCGCCCTATGAGACCATTCTGCGGAGGCTAGAGCAGGAATCCTTTGACAGCCAGTCTCTGCGGGAGCTCCAGGGACGGCTGCACGGCGGAGGCGCATCGGCTACCGCCGGAATTCAGACGCTTGCCGGGATCGCCCAGGGGGTTTATCTGCGCTATAATCCGGTGGTGTATACTTTGGCCTGCGGTTTTTTGATGTGGAATTATCACCTGGTGGAGGCGCTGGAGCGCTGGCGAAGGCGCTATGGAGCTCAGCTAGAGGGCTGGCTGGAAGCTGTCGGGGATGCGGAGATGCTGTTGAGCCTTGGCACCCTGTGCAGAATTAAAGATCAGACCTGCTTTCCCACTGTGACACAGGACCAAGAGCCAGGCTTTGAAGCGGTGGATCTAGCTCACCCCTTGATAACCCAGGATAAGGTGGTCGCCAATAGCTTTTCTCTGCGCGCCCAAACCTGTATCCTGACGGGTTCCAATATGTCGGGCAAGACCACATTCCTGCGGTGCATCGGGGTGAATCTGACCATGGCGTTTGCGGGCGGGCCGGTGTGTGCCACAGCCCTGACGGCATCCCGCATGAAAATTTTTACCTCTATGCGGATTCAAGATGATGTGAGTCAAGGGATCTCCACATTTTATGCGGAGATCCTTCGAATAAAAACCATGGTGGAGTATAGCAGACAGCGGTTGCCGATGCTGGCGCTGGTGGATGAAATCTTTAAAGGCACAAATTCAGCGGACAGAGTTATAGGCGCCGCGGAGGCGGCGAAAAAATTGTCCCGCCCTTGGATCTGCTGTCTAATTTCTACCCATGATTTTGAACTGTGTGATCTGGAGCATGACCCGGAGATCCGCGCTGTCAACCACCATTTCACCGAGTATTATGAGGGGGACACTATCCGATTTGACTACCGGATTCGAGAGGGGCGATGCCGTACCACCAACGCGAGACAGCTACTGCGGATGGCCGGCATCTTAGAGGGAGACGATAGGTAAACTTTTGCTCATAGAAGCGCCGCAAAAGCGGCAGAATGGAGGAATCATCATGAGTAATCTGAATCAAACGCCGCGGTCAGACAGGATTCACATTGCGCTGTTCGGGCGAAGAAACGTGGGAAAATCCAGCGTCATCAACGCTCTGACGAAACAGGAGATCTCCATCGTGTCCGATGTCAAGGGGACGACCACCGATCCTGTGTACAAAGCGATGGAGATTTTACCGCTGGGTCCTGTGGTGATCATTGACACGCCGGGGTTGGACGACGAGGGCGCTCTGGGCGAGCTGCGGGTGCAGCGTACATACGATGTGCTGAATAAGACGGACTGCGCAATTTTGGTTGCGGATGTGAACCAGACGCCAGGAAAATGGGAGGAAGAGGCGATCCACAGAATTCGGGAAAAGAAAATTCCCATGGTCTGCGTC
>JAHZBS010000275.1 GCA_019423265.1 Clostridiales bacterium | reverse complement strand
GAATCGCAAACGTCTTTTCGACGCCCTTGAACTCGTTTGCAATGGCTTCCAATTTCTCAAGACGGGTAATATAGTTCTCAAGCGTCTCCCGCCTCGCCCCGGGTCTGGCCGCAGAGATGGAATCCGCCGCCTGCACGATGACAGCGATGAGGCTCTCTGGCTCCACATCGCCGTGGTGCGCCTCCAGCGCGTTGACGACGATCTTGGATTCCCGGTATTTCTTCAGGAGTTGGGCCCCGATGGTCACATGGGAGCCTTCCATCTCGTGATCGACGGCCTTTCCCACATCATGCAGCAGCCCCGCTCTCTTAGCCACCCGCACGTCAATGCCGAGCTCCCCTGCGATAAGCCCTGATAGATGGGATACCTCGATGGAGTGCTTCAGCACATTCTGTCCATAGCTTGTCCGATATTTCAACTTGCCTAGAAGACGGATCAATTCGGGATGGAGTCCGTGTACATTGGTCTCGAACGTGGCGGCCTCCCCTTCCTCCCGAATCTTGTTTTCCACTTCCTTGGTAGCCTTATTGACCATCTCTTCAATGCGGGCGGGATGAATCCGCCCGTCTACGATTAATTTTTCAAGGGTGATTCTGGCTATCTCTCTCCGTATCGGGTCAAATCCCGATAGGATAACAGCTTCTGGCGTGTCGTCGATGATCAGATCGATGCCGGTGAGCGTCTCCAGCGCTCGAATGTTGCGGCCCTCTCTTCCGATGATTCTGCCCTTCATCTCGTCATTCGGCAGCGGCACCACCGATACGGTCGATTCCGCCACATGGTCGGCGGCACACCGCTGGATCGCTCCCGTTAAAACTTCCCGGGCCTTCTTCGTCGCCTCTTCCTTGGTTTTCGCCTCGGCTTCCTTGAGCATGACAGCCATCTCGTGTTTTACGTCTTCCTCAACGGAATGGAGCAGCTGTTCTTTTGCCTGCTCCGTCGTCAATCCGGATATCTTCTCCAGCTCTGCCAGCTTCTGATCGTGGATCTCCGATATTTCCTTATTCTTCCTGTCCAGCTCTTCCGCTCGTTTGTTGATCTGCTGTTCCTTTCGCTCCAGCGTCTCCCCTTTTCGCTCCAATGTTTCTTCTTTCTGAACGACTCGCTTTTCCTGCCGCTGGACCTCGCCTCTCCGCTCCTTGACCTCTTTTTCAAGATCGTTTTTCATGCGCAGAGCCTCTTCCTTCGCTTCCAGAAGGACTTCCCGCTTCTTTGCATCCGCAGATTTTAGAGCATCGTCAATTATTTCTCTCGCTTTGGTCTCCGCAGCGCCGATCTGTGCCTCCCCAACCTTCTTGCGGTACTGGATTCCGGCAAAAAACGCTGCGACAACCAATGCAACTGCTACGATTGCTATGATGATGTATTCCATCTGACGATAACACCTCCTTTTTAATTTTCATGGTTCGCTTCGCTATTCATATAGCAGGTCTTTCTCCGTATCTGAACGAATCTGTCCGCCGTCATCGCTGTGTAAGCCGTCTATGGCTACTCACAGAGTATACGCCTCTCCCAGGGCAATCCGCCTACATTTCAAGCCTGCGTTCCACAGGCGCGGATCGGGTATACGCTTCTTCACTGCTTCTCCTGTCCTTTACGGTCTGCCACTTTGTTGGTTGATTCTTCACCTAATGTTGACCTCAGATCTTTGACACCAACATATAAATTTTATAACTTTCCGCCATATCTGTCAAGCATTAACTTTATTCTGGGCTATAAAATAAAAAAGTTCGTGTAAACGAACTTTTGGTCGCGTAAGCGAACTTTTATTCGCGTAAACGAACTTTTCAAATCCGGTCCGCCCTCCGGCGATTTTATGATATAGCGGCTGTCTGCCTTTCATTCTCTTGATTCCCGCGGTGCGGCTTCCCCATTCTGTTCACTGAGCAGTCTTCGAACTATGTCATAGGAAAATCCCTTTCCTACCATATAGCGATACAGCTTGTCCACCTCCGGAGCTCTCATCGCCCTGCACTTTTTCTCAAAAACGGCGCGCGCCTGCGCCTCCTCGTCCACAGGGTCCTCCTGGAGAACACGCTGAATATCGTCGCGGCTGATCCCTTTCTGCCGCAGCTTGCCGGCGATATCCCGGGCGCTGAGATGCCGGACCGTCGTGCAGTCATGAACCATGCACTGCGCAAACCGCAGATCGTCTACAAAGCCGTATTCCCGCAAAAACTTTAGAATCTGCGCGCCGGTGTCCTCATCACATCCCTGGCGGCGAAGATACTCCCTCATTTCCCTCTCGCTTCGCATCCGATACCCCAGGTATCCTAAAGCCTTATCTCGGTAGTGCTCTTCCTTCTCCCGCTGTGTTGCAAAGGCGGCCGGCTCCCTATTCTTACTCATTCCCACAGGCGGCCCTTACTCCGTCAAGGACTGCTGCGATGGGGCCTCCTGCGCCTCTCCCCCCTTAGCCGGATGGAAGCCGTACTTCTCTCGGACTTTCGCTTCGACTTCGCTGAGAAGCTCCGGATTCTCCTGCAGGTATACCTTCACATTCTCGCGCCCCTGTCCCAGCCGCGCGTCATTATAGTTATACCATGCGCCGCTCTTGTTGATAATATCCTCTTTTGCCGCCAGATCCAGAATGTCGCCTGCCCGGGATATTCCCTTTCCGTACATGATATCGAACTCCGCTTCCTTGAAAGGAGGCGCCACTTTGTTTTTGACGACTTTCACCCTCGTCCTGTTTCCCACGAACTCATTGTTCTGTTTCAGCGTCTCGATGCGGCGTACATCCAGCCGGACAGACGCATAGAATTTCAGCGCGCGGCCACCCGTGGTCGTCTCAGGATTTCCAAACATGACGCCTACCTTCTCGCGGAGCTGATTGATAAACACGACGACACACTTGGACTTGTTGATGGCTCCGGTCAGCTTTCTCAGCGCCTGGGACATGAGGCGCGCCTGCAACCCCACATGGGAGTCTCCCATCTCCCCGTCAATCTCCGCCTTGGGGACCAGCGCTGCGACGGAGTCCACGATCACGATATCCATGGCGCCAGAGCGCACCATCGTCTCGGCGATCTCCAACGCCTGTTCCCCGTTATCCGGCTGCGATATGTAGAGGTTGTCAATATCGACCCCCAGATTCCTCGCATATTTGGGGTCCAGCGCGTGCTCCGCATCGATGAAACCCGCTATCCCCCCCATCTGCTGCGCCATGGCTACCATGTGCAGCGCCACGGTGGTCTTACCGCTGGATTCCGGCCCATAAATCTCAACGATCCGTCCGCGGGGGATCCCGCCAACCCCGAGGGCGATATCCAGGCTGAGGGCTCCTGTGGGAATCACCTCCACGTCCATATTGTTCATGGAATCGCCCAATTTCATAATCGAGCCCTGCCCATAATCCTTCTGAATCTTTGCAATAGCGGCGTCTAAAGCCTTCTGGCGTTCATCTAATCCCATCTTGTCCATCCTTTCTGCTGCGA
>JAHZBS010000274.1 GCA_019423265.1 Clostridiales bacterium | reverse complement strand
CTGTGCGAAAGGCAGTCTCCCCTTAACCTATTCCCTATTCTATCATTTTTTCGCACAGATGTAAAGAGACAACATGTTAAAAATTTGTTTATCCTGTACGGTTTGTAGATTGGCCGCTTTGCGCACATTCCGCAAATGCGATGAGTGGAAGTGAGAGTGGTAAACTCAATGCCAAAAGAGGAAACCTATATAAAAATATCTCCAGCCGTGTTAGCACGGCTGGAGTCTACTCAGAAGGGAAACACATAAATCCGCCGCGATCCCTTCCCTATTCTATAGATTTAACTTGGCGAGTACTCCGTGATCTCAATGGTGTTGATAATCACATCCTCTTTGGGCTTGTTCTCCATGACTTCTGTCTGATTTTTGTCATCGATCTGCGCGTCGATGTACTCTTCCTCCGAATACACAGGCACCTGGGAGATAGCGTCAACCACATCCATCCCATCGATAACCTGTCCAAAAACCGTGTGCTTATTGGCGCGGTCGCCTGTGGATAGATTGTACAGCGTGCTCACCTCATTGTCCAGCCAAATGGCGCCGCCCTTTTCCGCATACAGGTCCAGCTTTTCCTGCGCCACCTTATTTTCCTTTGGCGTGCTGTCGCTCTTATTCAAGCGCTCTGCCCTGGACACATCCGTATCGGTGCAGGTTACAATGAAGAACTGGCTGGTGTTGGTGCTGTCAGCCCCCCGATTGGCCATACACAGCGCTCCGCGGTACGGTGACAGGTAGGATACGATCTCGTCCTCAAACTCTTCGCCGTAGATGCTCTCCCCACCTTTCCCCGTTCCCTCAGGGTCGCCGCCCTGGATCATAAAATCTTCGATGACCCGGTGAAAGGTTACGCCGTCATAATACCCCGCTTTCGCGTGTTCCACAAAATTCTCCACAGCCTTGGGCGCTTCCTTTTCAAAAAAACGCACGGTGAAATCGCCCATGGAGGTCTTAAAGACCGCGATGGTGTCACCTTTATTCGGCATGGAGAACTGGTAGTCATAGCTCTTGCCACACCCCACCAGCGACAGACATGCCACGGTCAAAACTAAAATGAAGCAAATTCCTGTTTTCCTAATCGTTTTCATCATGACCCTCTCTTCCTAATTTGTATATCCGCCCTCTTTTTTACAACGATTTTACATCGATTCGGGCGCAGCTCGTTTTTGACGCCTGAATCTTACAGCGCAAGTTATGGCCGCCGAACGCATCCCAAGGACGCCATGAACCGCGCAAACGCCTCGTAGCCTTCCTCCGTATTTTTGAATACGCCGGAGCACTCCAACACCTGGGAGAAGATCTCTCCCACTTCCTTTTTCAAGATCGCGTCAGCCTCCTGCGCCGTAGAAACTTGTCCATACCGCGACTGCATATCGGTAATCCAAGGCGCATGCTTTTCCAGTGCCTCCCGCTCCCCTTGGGAGAAATCCTCCCACGCCTTTGCCCCCGTGAGAATCTGGGAAATCAACGATAGCTCTTTATCCAGCCGTCCGGGCAGCACCGCCAGCCCCATAACCTCGATCAATCCGATGTTTTCCTTCTTAATGTGGTGCAGATGGGGATGCGGGTGGAAAATCCCGTCGGGGAATTCCTCGCTGGTGCGATTATTTCGCAATACCAGATCCAACTCATACTCCCCTCTTGCGTTGAAGCGCGCGATGGGCGTGATGGCGTTGTGGGGAGTCCTCACGCCATCCTTCTCCGTATAGGCATAGACGCCAACGCTCGTATCCTCATAGTCTTCCCAGCTGTGCAGAATATGGGCCGCCAGCGCAATCACCCTCTGCCGGGATGCGCCGGATATCCGGATCGCAGACATCTGCCAGTGAATCACGCTGATGGTCAAACCGTCAAAGTCGGGATGGGCGTAGGACCAGTACACAGCCGCCTTCTCCATGGGAAATACGTGGTGTCCGCCCTGATAATGTTCATGGTTGAGAATGGAGCCCCCCACCACCGGAAGACCGGCGTTGGACCCTAAAAAGTAATGGGGAAGCCACTCGATAAAATCAAACAGCCTGCGGAAGGTTGCCTCCGATATTTTCATCGGGACATGCTCCTCCTTGAGGACAATACAATGCTCCTGATAGTACACATAGGGCGAATACTGGAAATACCAGTTTTCCCCGTCCAATGTCTGCGAAATTTGCCGTAAGTTCTGGCGCGCCGGATGGTTCAGCCTCCCCGCATACCCTACATTTTCCGGGCAGAGCATACATTTGGGATAGGAGGCCGACGGCAAAAACTTCAGCTTGGCGATCTCCCGGGGATCCTTCTCCGGCTTGGAGAGATTGACCGTAATCTCCAGATCGCCGTAGGGGGTGGGCGCTTCCCAATACAGGTTCTTCGCCACCCGCTCCGTCATGATATAATGGCTGTCCTGGGCCTGGTGATAAAAATAGTCGGTGGCAGCGGCCGGACTCTGCCCATACCGCAGGCGGAATTCTTTCTCCGTGTCCGACGGCCTGGCCGTGAAAATTCCCATAATCCGCGCATCCCACAGATCCCGGTACGTTGTGGTATTCTCCGGGAAAAGACCGATGTCATAGGCGTATTGCAAAAGTCCCCGCAATATGGGCTCGGGCGATCCGCCTTTCACTTTGCCGGCCATGGACTCCACCGCTTCCTGGCAGGGGAGAATCCCATTCCCTTGATTCCACGGCTCCTCCAATTGCAGCAGGTCCAGCAGCGCATTGCGGCAGTACACCACGTCGCCTCTCTGAATCAGGTCCCGCTCTATGGCGTAGGCGAGCAGCTCTTCAACCTGATAGGCGGCAGGCGGATAGACAGGCCCCGCGCCCTTTCCAACCTGGGCCACATAGAATTCCGGCTTTAATCCCGTCCGCTGTTCGTACCTCTGGCCCACCTGTTCAATGAAGGCTTCCACCGCGTCGGATCGAACGATGCTCACTGCACAGCCGCCGAAACCAGCCCCCGTCATGCGGGCTCCCAAGGTCCCTTGGACGGCGCGGGCTTCCTCCACCATAGTGTCCAACTCCGGACCTGTGACCTCATACAGGTCCCGTAGCGAATCATGGGATTCATTCATCAGCTGTCCAAATCGCCGGATATCGCCAGCCTCCAGCGCCTGGACCGCCTCCAGCACCCGCTGGTTTTCATAGACCGCGTGGCGCGCCCGCCTGCGGCACGTCTCGTCCTGGATCAGCCCTTGATGCGCCTCAAACTCCGCCGGCGTGAGTTCGCACAGGGATGAAATGGCCAGCTCCCCCTGCAACTGTTGCAGCGCTGTCTCACATTCCCTCCGGCGCTCATTGTATTTCGAGTCCGCTAACCCGCGGCGTTTTTTTGTATTTCCGATGACAAGCTTTGCATCCCCTAACTTCAGCGGCGCATACTGGTAGTCTAATGTATTGCAGTCCAGCAAAATCGCCTGGGCTTCTCGGCCCATCCCAACGGCAAATTGATCCATAATTCCACAATTCACGCCGACATATGTATTTGCCGCC
>JAHZBS010000273.1 GCA_019423265.1 Clostridiales bacterium | reverse complement strand
GTTTTATCTTATATTATATATGAAGAATTCTTCTACTGTCAAGCCACTTTATTCCCAAAAAGGGGGGCAGGTTTTATCAAAAACCCAACATGTTAACCTTACAGAAATGGCAAGCAAAGATAGGCGACAGATTTTTTGCGGGAAAAAATTTTTGATTAAATGCGAACAAATATTTGCATTAAAGAGAGAAATGTGGTATACTATAAGAACATTAGTTCTCAAAAAGACATAGGCCAGAGAAGGAAGGTACGCGATATGGAACAGACATTGTTGGATAAGCTTGAGATTTTGGCGGATTCCGCTAAATATGATGTATCCTGTGCATCCAGTGGAGTCAGCCGATCCAATACCGGCGTGCTGGGAAATGCGACGAAATGCGGGATCTGTCACACATGGTCGGCGGACGGCCGCTGTGTATCCCTTCTAAAGATTTTGCATACCAATGCCTGTGTCTATGACTGCGCGTACTGTGTCAATCGGATCACCAACGATGTCCCAAGGGCCAGCTTTACATCCGAGGAAGTGGCGGAGCTGACCATGGAGTTTTACCGGAGAAACTACATCGAGGGCTTATTTCTCAGCTCCGCAGTGGAGAAAAATCCACACTATACCATGGAAAAAATATGCCGGACCCTCTTTCTACTGCGCCGTAAATATGGATTTGCCGGTTACATTCACGCCAAGCTCATACCGGGGGCGGACCCGGCTTTGATTCGTCAGGCGGGGGAGTTGGCTGACAGGGTCAGCGTCAATATTGAGCTGCCCACGGTATCCAGCCTGCGCCGCTTGGCGCCTCAGAAGAACCCCAAGCTGCTGGCGGCTCCTATGGTGCAGATCCGCAATTCCATCAGCGGGTATCTGGAAGATCAGCGGCATTTTCGGTCAGCCCCATCCTTCGCCCCAAGCGGCCAATCGACCCAGATGATCATCGGAGCCACTCCCGATACGGATTATCAGATTATCAACACTACAGAGAATTTGTATCAGAAATATCGCTTGAAACGAGTCTATTACTCCGCCTACATTCCGGTAAACCATGATGCGCGCCTGCCAGCGCTGAATCTGTCGCCGCCGATGAAGCGGGAGCACCGCTTATATCAGGCGGACTGGCTGCTGCGCTTCTACAGATTCGAAGCAAAAGAACTGCTAGATGAAGCCCATCCTTTTTTCGACCTTGAATTTGATCCCAAGATCAATTGGGCTTTCCACCATTTGGATCAATTTCCCATGGAGATCAATCGCGTCGACTACGAGGCGCTGCTAAGAATTCCAGGCATTGGCCCCACATCGGCGCAGCGGATCGTGCGCCAGCGTGCCCTGGCGTCGATCTCCTATGATACTCTCCGAAAAATGGGGGTGGTGCTTAAGAGGGCCAAGTACTTTATCACCTGCGGCGGAAAATTTTATGGCGATATTCATTTTCACGAGGACAATATCAAAAATAAACTGCGATATATGGAGAATCCAAAGCCCTATACCCAGCTTTCCCTATTTGAAGGAGGCCCAGGCCAGTGATTTACCTGTATGACGGGAGCTTTGACGGATTTCTGTGCTGTGTCTACGCTCACTACTATTATGAGAGAGCTTCGGCTATCTATTCCATCGAGGGGTTCCAACAGCAGTTGGGCGAGGCCTGTGTGGTGATAGAGCGGGACGATGAAAAAGCAAAGAAAGTCTATGAGGCGGTGGAAGAGAAGCTCGGGGATGAGATTATCACCAAAGCGTATCGATGCTTTCTCACGGAGGATCCGGAGAAAGATACGCGGATCCTAAACTATCTGCGGCTGTGTTTCCGCTATGGCCCTCAGGTAGACGGGTATCGCACGCATCCGTGGGTCCTGCCCATCCACCAGCTGGACAAAAAGGTGGGCAGCCAGGTACACCGGTATCTGGGAATTCTCCGATTTTCTGATATTCAGGGGGTGCTGTACGCTGCCTACACACCGGATTATGATATCACACGGATCATGATGCCTCATTTTGCGGACCGTTTTAAGCGGGAACGGTTTATTATCCACGACCGCCGCAGGCGGAAAGCGGGCGTCTATGCCAGGGGACAATGGCTGGAGCGGGATTTTGATGTGGATCTGCTCCAATACCGAAGCGAACAGGAAAGAAATTTTGAAGCGCTGTGGAAAGGATATTTTGAGCATATCGCCATTGAGGCCCGCAAAAACCCTAAGTTGCAGGCCAATTTTGTGCCGAAGCGATTCCGCAACTTTGTGACAGAGTTCCAGCCGCGATAGACTGTGGCGGTCATACGCATCGCGTCTTGCAAAGCCTGTATTCTTATGATACAATGGGAGAAGAATAACGATAAGGATGGGGTGTGCATGCAAAGCTTTTTTGAGGCTGGCTTGCAGGTTGTGGATTATGGGATCTTATTTTTCTTATATTCCGCAATTGGCTGGCTGGTGGAGTCTATCTATGTGTCCATCTCCAAAGGGCATTGGGTCAATCGAGGGTTTTTAAATGGGCCCATCTGCCCGGTTTACGGTACAGGAGCTATTCTGATCCTACTGCTGCTGACACCGCTGAAGGAGTATCCGCCGCTGGTGTTCCTGACGTCTCTGCTGGTGGTGTCCATTGTGGAATATGTGACAGCTTGGATTTTGGAGACGATCTTCCACGCCAAGTGGTGGGATTATTCTGACAAGCGGTTTAACATAAAGGGCCGGGTGTGTCTGCTGAACGCGCTGGAATTTGGAGTGCTGGGCCTGGTCCTTATGTACGGCATACATCCCTGTGTGACAGAGCTCCTGGGACGGTTCAGCGCGAAATGGCATTGGATCATTTTGGCTGTAATCATCATTGCCTTTGGCATTGACCTCGTATTCTCCACCCGGACGGCTCTGAAGCTGCGGGGCGATATGGCCAATTCCCGAAAATGGCGGGAGGATCTGGAGAAACTGTTGGAGTCTCTGCCGAAGCCGGAGGTGATCCGGAACTTAGAGGAGAAATGGGAGCAGGCGTCGGAAGACGGGCGGCAGTGGCTGGAGCAGGTCAAACAGCGGCTGGCTGAGTACCGGAGCGCGGAGGAAGAACAGCGAAAGAAGAAGCAGAATCGACTTCTCCGCGCATTTCCCAATCTATCCCAGTCCAGAGTGGAGATGACAGGCCGCCTATCAGAGCTTCGCAGCCGTCTGGAAGGCTGGCTGAAGGAGCACGGGAAAGAGACCGGGGATTCGCGGGAGGACGAAAAAAAAGGTTGACAGACGTAGGAAAAATGGGTATACTAGTACTACTTCGTGCAGCTGGGGAGGTAGCGGCGCCCTGTACCTGCAATCCGCTACAGCAGGAGTGATATCCATCCCCGGTCCGAACCGGTGGGGCTGCCCTCTGCGGGGGAGCGTTGACGGCCGGGTCTCGCGCAATAGAGATCTGTGAACCGTGTCAGGTCCGGAAGGAAGCAGCACTAAGCGGCCCCCTCTATGTGCCGCGAGGTTGCCTGGCTTGAGCTTGCCC
>JAHZBS010000272.1 GCA_019423265.1 Clostridiales bacterium | reverse complement strand
CGCCGTCCGCTCCCCTATCAGAAGGTTGTACCGTTTTCTCATAAAGCGGATGATGGACTCATCAAACCGGTCGCCTGCCACCTTGATGGAATCGCTTACGACAATGCCCCCTAAGGATATCACGGCTATATCGCAAGTGCCGCCTCCGATATCCACCACCATACTCCCCACAGGTTTGGATATGTCGATGCCCGCTCCGATGGCCGCGGCGATGGGTTCCTCTATGATATGGACCTCCCGGGCTCCCGCTTGATAGGTGGCGTCCATAACTGCCTTCTTCTCCACATCCGTGACTCCGCTTGGAACGCACACGGCGATGATGGGTTTTAAAAAGCGCCGGCCGATGGCGCGCTGAATAAAATACTTTAGCATTTTTTCCGTGTACTGATAGTCCGAGATAACGCCGTCCCTAAGCGGCCGGATGGCTCTAATATTGCTGGGTGTGCGGCCGATCATGCGCCTTGCCTCTTCTCCAACCGCCACCACCTGATTGTCTTCGTTGCTGTTGATGGCCACAACCGAGGGCTCGCGCATCACGATTCCCTTTCCCCGGATATAGACCAGAACGCTGGCAGTTCCGAGATCGATTCCAATACTGGTAGACAACATGGTTCCCGCTCCTTCAAAAATCACCATTATCTGACAAATTCAAGTTTATGTTCTTATTATAGAGTAGGATATGCGAAAAGTCAAAGGATATCATGAATTTTAATAAAATTTTTCACATACGCAAAAAAATCTTCACAGTTGGCCTCCCCCTGTCTATAAGCGGGAAACCGGCACAGCTGCGAAGATTTTTCTGCCGGCGTTGCGTATGCTTTCACGTGCCGTTACATAAATCGATCTTCTGATTGCGATCCAAAGGATGAAGACAAATGAAGATACTTTTCTTTCGTCGCCATTCCCCCTCGGATATGGCGCTCCGCCTTGTTAACTTCGAGCACCTGGCGGGCCTGCGAAGCCAGCTGTGGATTGATTTTTTCCAGCCTGTCGGTCAAGTCCTTATGCACGGTTGATTTTGATATTCCAAATTTTTTGGCGGTCGTCCGCACGGTTGCGTTTTGCTCAATAATATATTGCGCAATCTCAACGGCTCGTTCTTCAATGTACTGCTTCATTCTGGAAATCCCCCCAAACATCTCTTACTCCATTAGTATGTTGGGCAGGTCTTATTTATGACTGAGTTCCTCATGTCATTGCGAAACTATTAATTATTTTTACATTTTTAGAATAGGGTTGTTTTTTGAGGAGGATCGCGTTATGATAGACACGTTCCTTTTTGACGAAATTTGTCAAACAGAATTTTTGGAGGTTAGTATGAATCGAAGACAGACAAGAAATCTCAGCTTAGCCATGATCGCCGTTGCCCTAGTCCTATTCGCAGGGATGGGCGTGTTTGCTTTCCGGATCCTTCACGGCTCGACAAGCTCTCAGGCTCACCCTTGGAAACAGGGAGAGCGGCTCTCATATAAAGAATCCAAGACGGAGGCTCTCCGTCTCCGGTCAATCAATCCCATCAACGCGGAACTCTTAGCTTCCCACAAGGCGGAGGTGGCGGAGATCCTCAAGGAGACAGGCCCTAAAATCTGTCTAACCTTTGATGATGGGCCAAACCCCACGGTTACCCCCAAGCTTTTGGATCTTTTGAAACAGTACAACGTCCACGCCACATTTTTTGTGGTGGGGAAGAACGCGGCGCGATACCCCGATCTATTGAAGCGCATGATCGACGAAGGCCACGAGATCGGAAATCACAGCTATGATCACCCTCAATTGACGAAGCTATCGGTGGACGACTTCATGAGTCAGATTAACGGAACCAACGATATTGTATACAATGCAACCGGCGTCAAACCGAAATACCTGCGCCCCCCCTATGGCTCTAAAAATCAGATCATGAAAGACACCATTCCCATGCCATTTATTCTCTGGAATGTGGATCCTGTAGACTGGCACAAGACGGCGACAAAGGAATCCATCTCTCAAAATGTGTTGGACAATGTATCCGACGGCGGAATCGTGTTATCCCACGATTTATATGACCGCACCTATGAGGCCTATGAAATCCTCATCCCCAAGCTGATTGATCAGGGCTATCAGTTTCTGACCGTATCGGAAATGTTCAGCGCAATGGGCGTCAACGCAGTGAACGGCGAATCCTATGGGCATATCAACTCCTAATAAAAAGAGCTGTGTATTAGCATTTGTCCCCTGCTAAGCCACAGCTCTTGTATTCTAATCCTCTAACGTATTTTCCAAGTAATCCATAGGATTCACTGGCTCTCCATTGACCGTAACCTGAAAATCCACATGAGTACCTAACGCAACGCTATACCAGCTTGGAGACCCGATACTGCCAATTTTCTGTCCCTTCACGATCTTCTGATCCTTCGTCACAGGAACATTTTCATCCAATTGGCCGTATGTAGTCTCGAACCCATTTCCATGATCCAAAACCACATAGTTTCCAATCTCATCCAGATATCCAATTTCAACAACGATTCCGTCGGCTGCGGCAAAAACATCTTCGCTTTCAACGCCAGCGATACTGATGGAGTCATTGGTCCGATACTGATCCAGCGTAGCGTCATAAATCAGATTATCCGGACTATAATCCATCAGGACATTCCCACTGACTGGCCAAAGCATACGGTCCGCCTCCGGATCGAAGTCTGCGATTTGGGGCTCCGAAACGGGAGGATCTCCTTCCGCCGTATCCACGGGCGGCGCGTCTAAATCCGAATGCAGCTGTTCTTCGGAAAGGGAATTCTCTCCGCTCCCCTCCGCCGTATCCCCGGACTGTGATCCTGAATACTCTTTGTCAATTTGTTCGTTGGATTCCTCCATATTCTGTTGAACATCCTTCGCATCCGGATCAAGCACTGAATTGTTATGGTCCGCCGCGTCAGAAGAATTTTCCGCATACTGTTGCTGCGGCTGACTTGAGTTCGGCTCGTCGGAACGGTCTGCCAGATAGTTATGTCTCGTCACTGAAAAGACCGTAACCCCAAGAGCCACCACCAAAATTACGACTAACACCGACAAATAAATTTTTCGCTGCTTGTCAAAACTTTGGTTCTTGCTCGAATTACTCATAGCTTCCACCTCCAAGGATAGTATTGCCATAGTGGAAGCGCTTTTATACATACCATGTTTTACAAACAAAAATTATTGCAGTGGCAAGTTGGGAACCGCATTCAAGGACAGATCCGACCGTCTGCCCTCCCGAAATTGGTAGTATGCGGCACATCCAATCATCGCCGCGTTATCGGTACACAGAATCAAATCCGGCACGCACAGCTGTCTCTTCTCCGCCAGGCAGGCGGCTTCCATGGAGGCGCGCAGAGCGCTGTTCGCAGAGACACCGCCGGCCATGGCGATTTTTGAAATTTTATATTCAGTGGCCGCAGCTAAAGTCTTCTTTGTCAAAACCTCCACGACGGCGGCCTGAAAGCTGGCCGCAATATCCGCTTGAT
>JAHZBS010000271.1 GCA_019423265.1 Clostridiales bacterium | reverse complement strand
TTTACAATCTTTTGACAGTCCGGCACGCTGTGCAGCTTTGAATTCAGCGACCAGCCTTTGACGGGAAAGGCGTTGTCCCGGCCGATAAATTCTTTCCAGTCAATGGCCTTAACCCCTTGAAACAGGGCTTCAAAGCTATCGGCGCGAAAGCGGCTCAGGACAATCTGAACCCGCTCCCCGCAGCGAACTTGGATATTCGCCCTCGCCACATCATGAAAATCCCCCTCAAAAAATACCCTGCCATTCTCAGCAAATACCCCTTGAAAACCCTTCCAGCGCAGCTCATCCGCCACAATCCCTTCCAGGCCGAACAGGGTGGGAATCACCATCCTCATTGACATCGCTCCCCTTCCTTTGTGGAGAATTCTCTTCTCCGGTAGGTGACAAACTCGTACCGCGTACCCTGCTCCTCCATGCTTGGCCCTCTGCCGGCAAGTATCCACTGCTCCGGCGAAATCTCGGGGAAGAAGGCATCTGCGTCATAGGTTTTATGGATCCGCGTCAGAAACACCGCAGCCGCGTAGGGCATTGCCGCCTCGTAAATCTGCCCTCCCCCTATGACAAAGATCTCCTCCTCTGCCGCCTCATAGCGCCGCAAAGCACCTGTCAAATCTGAAATCACTTGAACCCTCGGATGGGAATAGCAGAACTCAGCGTCCCTTGTGACAATAATGTGCTGCCGTTTGGGTAGAACTCCCGGCAGCGATTGAAATGTCTTGCGCCCCATGAGCATGGTCTTGCCCAGGGTCAGCTCCTTAAAATGCTGTAGATCCCCGGGCAGATTCCATGGCATCCTGCCATTCTTTCCGATTTCATTATTCTCCCCGGCCGCCGCGATTAAGCTAATCACTACACCGCCACCTCCATCGAGATTTTATCGTGACTCTTGTATCCCATCAATTTAATATCCTGGATCTGAAACTCATAGAAATCACGGATCTCCGGATTGACCCACAGAGTCGGCGCTTCAAATGCCTCCGCCCTCCTTGTCAATTGCAGCCGGATCCCCTCCACCTGATTCTCATAGATGTGGGCGTTATTGATAACGTGCGTCAGCAGGCCAGGCCGCAGATTCGACACCTGAGCCAGCAGATGTACGAGCACCGCGTACTGCGAAGTGTTGAAGGGAACCCCCAGACCCCAATCCGCGCTGCGCTGTACAAGCATACAATTGAGCCGCCCGTCCGTCACGTCCCACATGGTCAGAAAACAACAGGGGTAGAGCGCTCCCGTATCCAGGTACGGGATTTGCCAGAGATTTAGCATCATCCTCCGATCCTGTGGATTCGTTTTTAACTGTTCCAACAGGGTATCTATCTGGTGATATTTTTGGACAATCCATCCGTAGGAGGTTCCGATGGTTCCATCCTCCATCTCCCATTCATCCCATATATGCACGTTCTGTTCCTGCAACCGCTTCACATCATTGGATTGTTCCTTAAAAATCCACAGCAGCTCCCTGACAGCGGTCTTAAATGCCACCTTTTTCGTAGTCAGGATGGGGAATTCCCGCTCTAGGTCAAATTGCATACTCTGATGCGGCAATTTGTAGGTAGGAATACCCGTCCGATTGGTATCATAATATCCGTGATCCAGGATATTCTGTGCAATTGTTAAATACTGTTCATCATATAAACTCATGTGGAAACCGCTCCCTTCTTTGGCTCGTCAATCCCCGCTTCGTAAAAAGCCTGTTCCATAATTGACAATGGAATCTGGCCCAATTCCGCGCTTACGCCCGCCTCCTTGGCAATGCGCTGCGCCACTTTTACCATTTGCATTTGATGGTTGATCCCTGTGCGAAGGCTCTTCATCACCGCTCTCGTCCAAAATGATCCTTTTTCCATAAGCCCTGATGTTATGCAGCTCTCGATCACCGCCTCGATGTCGTAAGACAGGTGACGTAGCCGGGGAATCCATCTCCCTCCGTCCCACCGGATCGTGGCAAAAGAAATACCAGGCTCGCCGGATATGGAGAAACATACGGAGCCAGGATTCAGCAAAATTTTATCCCCCTGCTGTAAAATAAACTGCTTGTGGGAGTGCCCGCAGATCATATACGGCACCGGCAATTCATCTAAAACCTGCCGCGTCAGCTCTTCCTTCCCTTTCGTGTTCAATAAATCCCGCATGGAGCGCGGGGATCCGTGGGTGACGAGTATAGGTTCCGTCCCCTGGATCCGGATGAGCGTCTGTTTTGGCAGGCGCTCTATGAAGTCGAAGTCCTCCGGCTCCAGAGACTCATACGTATATAACAGCGAGCCGTAGGAAGTGCCATATTTCCATTTTTTTGTATCGCAGTCCCGGTAATCCAGCATATACTGTTCCCGATTGCCCCGCACGGCCCACGTCCGGTATTGTCCCATGGTCTCCTGAATTCGAGCCAAAACCTGATGTGAATGGGGAAAATCGCTCACATAGTCTCCAACGTACACAATTCCGTCGATCTCTTCCTTCCGGATCCATTGTAGGCAGGCATCCAGCGCGTGAATGTTTCCATGAATATCGCTCAGCAATGCTAAGACCAAAATGCCTCTCTCCTTTCCGTCAGTTCTCATTATAGCATTGAATCCACGGAATTGCCAGGCTTTATGATCGAAAGATCTCCATACTTCTCTCCAAAATCCCTTTGACCTGTGCGATGAAGATCCCATAGTTCACCATGGGAACCCCCGCTTCCTCCGCCTTGGACATACGCCACTGCATCTCCCGTGGGTTGAGCATACAGGCCCCGCAGTGGATGATCAGGGCAAACTCCTGCAAATCCTGAGGAAACCGGGTGCCGCTGGAAAATTCAAATTCAAAGTTTTTGCCAGTGTACTCCCTTAACATCTTCGGGATTTTCACCGTCCCAATGTCATTGCACTGTCGATGATGGGTACAACCCTCTGCTATGAGGATGCGGTCCCCCTCCTTAAGGCTGCGCAGCGCCTCGACACCTTCCATGAGCCGGTTTAATTCTCCCTTATACCGGGCGAACAGGATGGAAAACGAGGTCAGAAGCACATCATCCGGCGTATCCCTCGCCACCTGTTCAAAAGCCTGGGAATCCGTCACCACCAATTTCGGCTTTGTCTTCAGGGAAGCCAGCGTCTGCTTCAACTCCGTGTCCTGGCAAGCCATGGCGATGGCCCCCCGATCGAGAATATCCCGCAGCGTCTGCTGCTGCGGCAGTATGACACGGCCTTTAGGCGCGGCCTCATCGATGGGGATCACCAGGATCACCACGTCCCCCGGCTCGATCCGATCCGAGACAATGGGGCGCTGGTGCTCAGCTTGGGGTATGGTGGAAATCAGCGTCTCTTTTAGCTTCTCCATCCCTGTGCCCGACTGAGCGGATACAAATTGAAATGTAACGCCCAGACGCCTTTCAAACTCCGCGACCGCTTGGGATTTATTCTCTGACAAATCGGATTTATTCATGACGCAGACCATGGGAATTTTCTTTTCCCGAATTCTGTGGATCGCCTCTTCCTCC
>JAHZBS010000270.1 GCA_019423265.1 Clostridiales bacterium | reverse complement strand
TTCTACGATTCTTTTATTTTATCAGAGGTCACGAAAAAAAGCAAGCTCCTTTTTGCGTTCCGTCAAAAATTTTTATTTTTCCAGTCTTGCGGCTGGGCACCGGATTTCACAGCCCGACATGTGTACGCAACGGCCAGTCTGCCAATCAATAATTTATTCAACAAAAAGTTTTAAACTTCATCCTTGATTCTTCAAAATAAACATTTATTATAAGGTAATTTAAATTCAATACGGAATCATTCCTTCAAATTTGCCATTGATCGAGCAATAAATCCGTATCATAAATGGCAAATATAGGATATAATCTTAACGAGGTGATCATAATGGAAGGACAGATAATCCGCGAGCGAATTACAGAATTAAGGATTTCAAAAGGTGTTTCAGAATATCAAATGAGTCTAGACCTGGGACAGAACCGTACATATATCCAAGGAATTTCATCTGGGAAAGCGCTTCCATCCATGGATTCATTTCTAAAAATCTGTGATTATTTTGGAATTACCCCATCAGAGTTTTTCGAAATAGATACTAAGAATCCGCAACTTCTTCATCAAATTGTAGACGATTTAAAGAATTTATCCAGCGACGATCTTTCTCATATTCAATATATTGTCAAACGTATGAAACAAAAATTATAAGCATACCAGGACTTAGGAGGAAATCTATGACAGAACCATCAGAAATCGGGATGCGGGTGAAGCAACTCCGATTAAAAAAACATATGACCCAAAAAACCTTGGCGGAACGATCCGGCGTTTCTTGGTCCTTCATCTCAAGGCTTGAGAACGGACAGAGCCACGCGAGCGTTTCCACCTTGGCGAAAATCGCAGATGCTGTGGGGGAAGACCTGGGCCTACTGCTCAGCCCATCCTCCGGGGTGCAGGTTGACTATCGGCTTCAGAGCGCGCTGCTCAAAATTCAGTCGTTCCCGCCAGAGTACCAAACCTTTATGATTCAAGCCATCGACCAAATGGATTCCCTATTGCGCGAACAACACGGCGATCAACCGTAATATTTCTAGAGGGTGTCCCAAAACTATGACCGATTAGAGGCATAGGGAGGGACACCCTCTTCCCTTTTCCCTGGGTTATAACGCCTCCACCCGAAGACCATCCATAATATTTTCTTTTTTTATTTTTGCCATGGAATACATCATGGTGATGAATACGATGAGCAGAACGCCTGCGATACAGAAGCCCACATGGGCCCACGGGATCAACACGCCGATGCCCGTTATGCCGGAAGCGATGGACATCGCCATCAGGACACTGAGCAACAGCGCCGCCGGCAATCCGTACAACAGCGCTTTGAGACCGTAGAAGAGACTCTCAAAATAGATCATGCGGTTAAAACTTTTGGGCGTCATGCCCACAGAGCGAAGCATCGCAAATTCACGCCGCCGCAAATTCATATTGGTGGAGATTGTATTGAATATATTGGCCACAGAGATCAGCGTGATCAGGGCAATAAATCCATAGGAAAAGACAGAGATCATGACCAATAGATTTCGATTGCTTTGGCTCAACTCATAGCGGTTATGCAATTCGCCCGCCTTTCCCGCCGGGAAATACTCCCCGATCAAGTCTTGGACTGACGACATGACACTGGCCGGATTTGCCTCCACCGTATTGATGCACAGGCGGGAACTGGCTGACGCCTCTGACGGAAACTGTCTCTGTATATACCCGTCAAATACAGTGTCGGAGACCACAAGGGAGATCCTCTGGGTGGAGACGCCCGTGGGCGCTGCCCCCTCTGTTTTGGCTCCGATTGTGATCGATGCCATAGAGGATGCCGGCATTTCTTCGCCGCCGTCCTCCTGTAGGGCGATTGGAGACACCGGCAGGGACGCAAGAAAATCATACAGTCCCGGCGTTTCGTCCTCGGGAAATAGAAGCTGTTCATTTAACATGATTGCTTTTGGCTGCTGCAAATCTCGATACTCCAGGGGATCCAGGCCAAGCTCCCTGGCAAATCGCTCAAACTCTGCGTCGCCAACGGAGACGACGGGGATGCTGATCACAAGAAAATCGGGATCGTCCCCTTCCCAGTAATTGGAGTTTTGAAGATATTTCGCTGAGACGGATGTCTTCGGAATATGGGCAGACAGATACATGTTTCGGACAATCGACCAGCGGTCAATCCCCTGGATCTCTCCCAATTTTTCCGCCATATCCCGAGCCTGCTCCTCCTCCTTTTGGCTGGATAGGCCCAGGCTCAAGTTGTAGTTATCGACGGAGTATACAACCTGGGTGGAAGATTTCATATAGTCTGTGAAGGTGGAGATGCCAATAAAGAGTACAATGCTGATAAACAAGGAAAAAATCGTAGTTCGGTATTTTTTTCGGCTCCGTTTTAAGTTTTTAAGCGCTAGCACGCCTTCCATTCCGAAGAGCCGTCTAGCCAATCGGGACGTCCGGACCTGTTTTCCTTTTATCGAGACATCCTTAACCTGCCGGATCGCTTCAATGGCTGACATTCGAGCCGCCCGGCGCGCCGGTATCACAGCGGAGATCAGAACTGTCGCAATGCCCAGCGCCGCCGCGAGAACGACCGCCCGTGCCGACACGTGTAAATGGATGGCATCTACGTATTCCAACAATGATGACATGAAGGGCGCTAAAAGATGGAGTGTGACGGCAATCCCCGCGATCCCGGCTAAAATTCCGAGAGGAACCCCGATTCCGCTGATCACAAGGCCTTCAAAGAGGACTGTCCGCAACACCTGTTTTTGCGTCGCGCCCACACTCTTTAACATGCCAAATTGCTTCGAGCGCTCGCTGACGGAGATGGCAAACGCATTGTAGATCAAAGAGACGGATCCGACGATGATCAACACGAATAAAATTGTGGCCATTCCATACAGCACAGAGTAAAATCCGTCGCTAGAATCCAATCCCATATAGCGGAGCACGTCGTCATTGGTCGTCAGCTTAAGAAAACCGAGATCCTGTTTTAACTCATTGCAGGTGGAAAACAGGGTTCTCGTTGGGTTTTTAAAAATCAGCCCTACATTCATCATGTCATGCTCCTGCACCGTTCCCATATCCAGATGACTGACAGCGGTGTAACCCGGCGCCGTGATGTTCTCAGACCCGGGGCGTGCCATTATGCCAACAATGGTATACGTCCGCTCCTGCTCCCGGGTCCAAACTTCCGGGTAATCCTTGTAGAATCCATCCTCATTCGTCAGGCGCTCCCCGCTCCGCTCTCTCTGCCCTAGCTGTAAGGTGACTGTGTCTCCCACCTCCCATTCAACGCCTCCGTTGCTGATAAGGTGGTTTGAAATCAACAGTTCTTGATCATTCTCTGGCAGCCGTCCCTCCAGGATGCGGAAGGGATACTGCGCCAACGCCTGGGGGGTACACTCTTCCACATATAGATACGGTTTATATTCATTTTGACCGCCTTCGAGGGGTGAGAACCCAACGGATCTCTTATAGAGCACTTCCCTCAGGTCAGAGCGCTCCTCCAGGCTCTTGGCCCGCC
>JAHZBS010000027.1 GCA_019423265.1 Clostridiales bacterium | reverse complement strand
TAAAATGGCAATCTGTAGAATGGACAAATTTTTATGAATTCTGGGCGATCCATGAGCGCTTTCCCCAACGCATCCCACTTTTTTTCCAGTACAATTTGCTTTTTCCTTGTGATCATGCTACAATACTGGCATCAACAACTTGAATTGGAGGACTCTCTATGAAAACTATTTTTGCCATTGGCAATACGCATTTTGACCCTGTTTGGCTGTGGACCTGGGATGAGGCCATGGCGGGAATTCGCTCCACCTTCGCCTCCGCTCTCGCGCGGATGACGGAAAACCCTGACTTCACCTACTCTTTTTGCTGTCCCCCTGTCTTTGAATGGATCCGGGAGGTGGACCCGGCCATGTTTGAATCCATCCGCGCCCGCGTGGCGGAGGGGCGGTGGGAGCTATCGGAGGGCTGGTATTTACAGCCGGACTGCAACGCCGGGTTAGGGGAAAGCTATGTGCGCCACGGTCTATACGGGCAAAACTACCTGCTGAAGACCTTTGGAAAGCGCGCTGTCACCGTATTCAACAGCGACAGCTTCGGCCATCCGTCGTCTCTGCCGCAGATTCTACATAAATGCGGGATCCGCTACTATGCTTTCTCACGCCCCGATCCCACGGAACAGGAATTGCCCGGACCGCTGTTTCGCTGGCAATCCGCCGATGGCAGCCAGGTGTTGGCATATCGGATACAGGAGGGACACGCGCCGGATATTCAGACGTCCATTCAGTTCTTTTCAGAGGCCATCGAATCCTCTCCCCATGACCTTATGCTTGTCTACGGGATAACAAACCATGGCGGCGCTCCGACGAAAAAGGCAATCGCCCAGCTAGCCTCCCTCTCCGCCGATCCCTCTCTGCCCTATAAGGTTCGCTTCGGCGGCACGGAAGATTTCTTTAGCGCGCAGACTGCCGAGGCGCTACCCATTGTCACCGATGACCTGATAACACGGAATTTTGGCGTGTTCATCAACAATCACTCGGTCAAGCGGCATGGCCGCCAGGGCGAGTATATGCTGTTGCAGGCTGAGCGAGCGGCATGGATGGCCAACAGCCAGGGCAAGGAGTATCCCCTCCCTTCTCTGACAAAAAGCTGGGAGGACATTCTCTTCTCACAATTCCACGATATCATTGGCGGGGCCTGCATCCCCCAGGCTTATTTCCACGCCCGGAATCTGCAGGGCCGCGCCTTGGTCACAGGGGAGGAGATCCTTCACAGGAGCCTACAATATCTGACAAAGGATATGCAAATGCTCAGCTCCCTTTGGAACCTGGTTGTCTTTAACCTTCACGCAGCCCCCTATTCCGGCCCCATCGAAGCAGAGGTTCAGTGGGTATGGGAGCTGGATTGGTATAGCGGCGCGCTGGAGGTATTCGACGAAACGGGCCGGACCTACCCATGTCAAATCATCAAGGAGCGCTCCAATATCCCGGCCTTTCGGTCGCGCGTGGCTTTTAACGCTGACCTTCCGCCCCTGGGATACAAGGTTTTCGGCCTCCGCCAGATCCAAGGCGACCCAACCCCCCGCCCCGATCCCGCTGCCAATTCTATCACCTGCGGCGGTTCCTCCCTCTCCATCAACCCGGATAATGGGGCTGCCTCCTACAGCGGCCAGGGCTTCCAGCTGCCCGCGCTGCTGACGCCCCTGGCTCTGTCCGACCTCGGCGATACGTGGGCCTTTAATGTCGATGGCTATGAAGCGGCGCTGGAAGATTTCCACTTTGTCTCCTGCCATGTGCTAGAACAGGGCGACATTCTATCCCGCATTCAGGCCTCCTATACATTCCGCAACTCCCTGCTGGAGCTGACCTATTCCCTCTACGCAGATCAGCCTTACCTCGACTGCCATTTTCGAGTCAACTGGAATGAATCCCAGACCGCTCTCAAGCTCTGTCTTCCCCCTTGCGGCGATGCGGCGTTCCAGGTGGGACTCCCCTACGGCCAATCGCCCAAGTCCTTTGACGGGCGCGAATATCCGCTCAATGAATGGCTAACCACCGAAAAGTACATGGTGGTGTCGGAGAGCATCTTCGCCTATGACACGGATGCGGAAAAACAAACCGTGCGGTTATCCGTCCTCCGGAGCCCCATCGCAGGGGACCTCCGCATGGGCGACTTAGACCCGAACCAGCGGTATGACTATACAGACCAAGGGATCACAGAGGGCGATATCCGCCTCTACCTGGGAACCTGGCATTCCGGGCCGGCCGCCGCCGCCGCCCAGGCGATGCCCCCCATCGTCGTCGATGAAGCGTTTCACGAAGGCGCCCGCGGGCCGGAGGACAGCTGGCTGCGGCTTGAAGGCGACGGCGCTCTCGTATCAGCCTTGAAGATGGCGGAAGACGGAAGCTCCGATCTCATACTGCGCCTGTGGGAGACCCGCGGAACAGACGCCTCTGTGACGGTGACGCCAAAGGACTGCACCTCCGCCTCCGTCACCCTCTCCCCCTTTGAAATCAAAACCCTGCGCTTTTCCGGCGATACGGTTCGGGAGACATCCATGCTGGAGCAGTAACAAAAGCTTGCCCTGGAAATGATTCTAGGGCAAGCTTTTATAATTTTACATAACAAACGATTAATTCAACACTCCATACTATATTATAATCATTTTGTTAACTTTTTTGCTTTATTAGATCTTTTGTGATATACTATCGTGGAACTGTAGCAGGCAGACCGTTGTCGGGCGGTTGTAATGGGGCGCTGCGGTATACGAGTCTTCAAAGATCGAACGAGGGGAGGGTGATTATGGCGGAGCTATCTCGAGAGGATTTTAACGCTGCATTGGCGGAGATCTATACATGCCTTTTAGATTATGCCGCGAGACAACTTCCAGATCCGTCCCTCGCCCAGGATGCCGTTCACGACGCTATTGTCTTTGCATATCAAAACTGGAATTCCGACCGGTGCGATGTGCCAGCCATTCAGGGTTGGATTGTCAATATTTTACAAAACCGCATTCGGTATTTAACACGCCAATATTTCCAAGAAAGTAAAGAGATCATTCACCTGCACGAGTTGCCCCTCTGCCCTTGGATCTCTTCAGAGGATCAACTGATCCAGAAGGAACGGCTCCAAAAACTCAATGCCGCTTTCAAGGCTATGGATCACCGATATGCCCGGGTTCTGTATCTCCACTACTTTCGAAGTATGCCCTTTCGTGAGATCGCCTCCGTCATGGACGCCAACCTCAACACTATCCTCACCTGGCATACGAAGGGGAAGGCCTTCCTCCTTCGTTGGCTGAAGAAAACGGAGTAATCCGGTATCGTCTATTTACTTTTGTCCATATCTCTGCTACAATGACTCTAGCTACATATTTATTCTCAAATCGGAGGTTCGATCAATGCAACAGTGGAATTTTTATGTCTCTCCCAGCGGGAATGACAAGTGGAGCGGACTTCTGGCCTCTCCCTCCACAGACGGGAGCGACGGCCCTTTCCAGACAGTCCAGAGAGCTCGGGATGCCATTCGGGCGCTGCACGCGGCGGGCCGTCTATATAAAGACGTGACGGTACACATTCGAGGAGGGGAATACCCCGTGACGGAGCCCATCTCCTTCACACAGCTGGATTCCTTTCCCACAATCTACAAAGCCTATGGGGAGGAAAAGCCTGTCTTCAACGGCGGTGTGCGGCTTACGGATTTCACAGTTGAGACGGTCAACGGCGTCACAGCATGGACAAAGGAGCTTCCCTCTGTGCGGGACGGCAAATGGTCCTTTACGCAGCTCTACGTCAACGACACCCGTCGGGACCGCCCTCGGATTCCAAAAAATGATTATTTTTGGATTGATCAGGCGGATATCGGAGAGCGCCAGCTATTTCATGGGACGGATACATTCCAATATCAAAATGACGACATCCAGGAGTTTCACAATATTCAGGATGTGGATATCGTCGTGGATCACTATTGGATCGATGAGCGAATGCCTATCGAGTGGGTCAATACCGCCACGCGGACTGTAAAATCCACATGCCGCAGTGTGTTTGTCCTGACAGATGATTTTACCGGCCGTCTGGCAAAATACTATCTGGACAATGTGTTTGAGGCGCTGACAGAGCCAGGGCAGTGGTATCTGGATAAGGCGGCGGGAAAGCTATACTACATTCCCCTGCCCGGCGAAACTATGGACAACACGGTGATCATCGCGCCGGTGGCCGCTCAGTTTATCACCGTCACCGGTCTGCCAGAGACCGGTGAATATGTGGAAAACCTTCACTTTGAGGGACTGACTTTTGCCAACAGCGACTGCCGCTTTCCCCTGATCGTCGAGACCGCAGACGTGAACGGCTACAACTTTGGCCTTTTTAACGACGGGGCGCAGATGCGGACTTTCGGCACGGCCACTCAGCCCATGGCCGGCACGCCCCAGGGGGCCCTCCACGTTCCTGGCGTCCTCTACTTTGAGGGGGCGAAACATTGCAGCGTGACGGACTGTGCCATCAAACATATCGGCTGGTATGGCATCGAGCTTGGCGAGGGGTGTTTTGGCAATACCCTTGCTTACAACGACATTTACGATACCGGCGCCGGCGGGATCAAGCTGGGCGGTTCCGCTGCAAAGGGCGCCCTCTGCCGCCGAAATGGCGCAAATCAAATTACGGATAATCACATCCACGACTTAACTCACGTCTACCACGGCGCCACCGGCATCCTGTCCATTCACTCCTGCGACAACACCATCAGCCACAATCATATCCACGACATGACCTACACCGGCATCTCCTGTGGCTGGATCTGGGGATATGGGGAGAACGTATCCAAGAACAACAAGATCTCTAAAAACCTGATTCACGATCTGGGGAAAGGCGTTATGAGCGATATGGGCGGGATCTACACCCTAGGCGTCCAGCCTGGGACGGAGATCAACGGCAACCTCATCTACAATGTGGAAAAGAATAATTATGGCGGGTGGGGGATCTATTTTGACGAAGGCAGTTCTCACATTATCGCGCAAAACAATATCTGCTATAATATGAGCAGTCAACCCTTCCACCAGCATTACGGCCGGGAAAATACCATCCGAAACAACATCTTTGCCTGCGGCCGGGAAGGGCAGCTGCGCATCACTCGAAAGGAAGACCATATGTCCGTGATCTGTGAGCGCAATATTATTATTACAGAGGGCACAGGATATTTCATCCCCGCCATGGACGAGGTGGCGAAGGCTGGCAATATCATCAGCGATCTGAATCTCTTTTGGACCACCGCCGACACCGAGGCGGCCAAAGCGGATTTGGAAAACTGGAAAGCGCTCGGCCAGGATTCACATTCACTCTTCGCGGATCCGGGAATCACCGATCTCTTCCACAATCAGTTTGACCTGAAGGAAGACTCCCCCGCCTATGCCATCGGCTTTAAGCCCATCGACATGTCGGATGTGGGGCCGCGGCCTCGGGACTGAGATACCGGACTGGCTCAATAATGGGGCCGGTCCGTTTTTTTAGAGATCTAGTCTCTTTTGACATCCGAATCCTAAGAAAAAGGGGCTGTCACAAGGAGTTGGATTACAGAAGATTGACAGCCACCTACTCTCGGCTGGGGAGAATCGAGTACGCACCGCGTCTGTTATTCAAGATCGAATTGTACAGCTGCGCCAGGGGAATTCACACGACACGGGAAGCGGTAGAGGATCTTCTGACGCAAATGGTGAAGCTTTTTGCAGTGTTCTAACTTGACAAATGGCCGGATATATAGTATATTAGTAATTACTTAATTACTAATATACTGGAGTGATTCTATGGCAAACTCATCCCGCGTTTCCCGGATTGGCAAAGAGTGCGTCGCCTGCGGCTGTTGTGTGCGCGTATGCCCGAAAGAGGCAATCCAAATCAAATGGGGCGTTACCGCCCATGTAGATAAGGAAAAATGCGTCGGCTGCGGCAAGTGTACGAAGGTGTGTCCTGCGGCGGTCATTGACATGGTGGAAAGGGGCGATACACAATGAAGAATACGAGGAAAAAGAAGTGGTCGGACTATCTCTGGATTGCCGAGCTGTGCTACCTGTTTTTGGGGCTGTTCAATATTTTGTTTGCATGGCTGGGTATGCTCTTTTTCTGTATCCCGCTGTTTGTTGCCATATTCGGCGGGAGCAAAGCCTACTGCAACCGTTACTGCGGACGCGGCCAGCTTTTGGGGCAACTAGGAGAAAAGCTGAAACTGTCCCGAAACGCTCCGCCGCCCAAATTTTTACGCAGTCCGTGGTTCCGCTATGGTTTTCTGACCTTCTTTATGGTCATGTTCGGCCTTATGCTGTTCAGCACCTACCGGGTATTTACCGGCGCGCCTCTTTCGCAGACCGTGACGCTGCTGTGGGTGTTTAAGCTTCCGTGGCAGTGGGCGGACGTGAGCTTTGTGGCTCCGTGGATTGGACAGTTCGCTTTCGGCTTTTTCGGCGTCATGCTGACCTCTACCATCTTAGGGATTGTGACAATGGCATTGTTCCGGCCGCGGTCGTGGTGCGTGTACTGCCCGATGGGAACTATGACGCAGGGAATTTGTAGATTAAGAAATGGAAGGAAGATAAAAAAATATGGAAGAACGGGCAAAGAAGATAGCGGAGCTGCTGAAGCTGCTGGCGAATGAACACCGCCTGCTGATTTTATGCGCCCTGCTCAAAGGGCGGCTCACCGTGGGAGACATTCATCAGCACACGCCGAACATCACCGCCTCCGCTCTGTCCCAGCACTTAAATCAAATGAAAATGGCCGGTGTCCTTTCGTCGGAAAAACAGGGCATGAACGTGTTTTACTGGATCGAGGACGAACGGGTGATTGCCTTAATTGAAGCTATAAAAAAAGAATACTGCCAAGAGGAAGGAGAGTAAAAACAATATGAAAATTACCGTCAACCCACAAAAATGTCCGCAGAACCACCACTGCCCGTCCATAGCGGTCTGTCCCAAAGGGGCCATTTCACAGCGGGATAACGACTCGCTGCCGGAGATCGACGAGGAAAAGTGCATTGTCTGCGGCAAGTGCATGAAGTTTTGTCCCAAAGGAGCTTTTGAGAAAATATAGCCTCTATGCGAAAGGTGCCGTCTCAAAATGATTAGAAAAAAACATGATACGCCAACGCCCGGCTCTAGTCCAGAGCCGGGCGCTGTATTCTCGCTCCGTTAGTGCGGCAGCCCCTTTTTCTTATCACGATTGGCTACAGCATAAACATATCGTAAATCACGTTGATCGCCTTGTCCAGGTCGCCCTCGTCGATCCCCACAATTATGTTTAGCTCGCTGGACCCCTGATCGATCATGCGGATATTGATATTGGCGTGAGCCAGCGCCGCGCACACCCTGGCCGCCGTCCCCCGCATCTTGCGCATCCCACGGCCCACGACCGCCAGCATGGCCAGCCCATCTTCAATCTCCAGATGGTCCGGCTGCAATGCGGATGCGATCTGTTCTTGCAGGATCTCACGCTTGCCTTCCAGATCCGCCGTCTCCACGATGACCGTCATCGAGTCGATGCCGGAGGGCAGATGCTCAAAGGAGATACCATTTTCCTCAAAAATCTGCAAAACCTTCCGCCCAAATCCCAGCTCGCTGTTCATCATGTCCTTCTCTATGGCAACCCCAGAAAATCCGCGCTTTCCGGCGATACCCGTGATAATATTGGGAGAATTGCCGTCGTCCGCCTGGGCGACGATCATGGTCCCCTCTGCCTCCGGATTATTGGTATTGCGGATGTTGATGGGAATCTTGGCGCTCCGGACCGGGAAGATGGCGTCCTCATGGAGCACCGTGGCCCCCATGTAGGAAAGCTCCCGCAGCTCCCGATAGGTAATCATCGAGATCACCTCGGGATTTTTCACGATGCGGGGATCCGCCACCAAAAAGCCCGATACATCCGTCCAATTCTCATACAGATCCGCCTGGATCGCCTTGGCCACAATGGATCCCGTAATATCGCTGCCGCCTCTGGAAAAGGTCTTAACCCTTCCATCGGGAAGGCTCCCGTAAAACCCTGGAATCACCACGTGGTCCCGGTCTCCCAGCAGCTCCCGCAGCGCCTCGCACGTCCTCCCATCGTCATAGCTTCCGTCCTCCATGAAAAATATCACAGAGGCCGCATCCACAAACTGCCACCCCAGATAATCGGCCAGCACAATTCCATTGAGATATTCGCCCCGGCTCGCCGCGTAATCCTTTCCCGCTCCTTTCTGCAGATCCATGATGATCCGGTCAAATTCGTCCTGGAGCGATAGGGATAGCCCCAGGCCGGCAA
The DNA here is from genome assembly GCA_019423265.1 of Clostridiales bacterium. The sequence goes on along the minus strand of JAHZBS010000027.1, from coordinate 9,017 downwards.
TGATATCCTCATAGCGAAGTGCAATGGGATAGAAAGCCGCCTCCGCGTCGCCGCCTGATAGGATGGTCTCGTAACAGGAATACAACATATCCGTAACCTTTGTATCGTCGTCATAGCGTTTTCCCGGCGCAGACGGCACTAAAAAAAGCCGGGCCGCGTCCTCCGTCATGATTGATTTTACTTTCCGAAACTGTTCGGCGTCCGCCAGGGAACTGCCGCCAAATTTAACTACCTTTTTCAATATGGACTCCATCCCTTCTCAAAATTACCGTCCTGTTATCATACCACAGAATCCCGTTTCTTTCAATATCTGCCTGTGATTTTTTCCATCCGGCGTAAAAAACAGTTCCCTTTTCGATGCACCGCAAAAAGGTTGCCCCACAAACGACTTTGAATCGTTTGTGGGGCAACCCAATACTTCAATGGTTCTTCCCGCTTAGAGAAGGGTTCTTCTTACTTGGAGTACTTCTCAGCCATGGCCTCCGTGTCAGCCCGTCTAAAATCACATTGACGCGCCGGGACGCCAGATGCAGGATGCTCTCCTCATTAAAATCATATTTTCGGCTGGGCCATAACGCTCTCGATCATGTCATGATATCCGCATCGCTGTTGGCCAAGAGCATATCCTCCGCCGTCTGATTCGTATCCGGATTGCCCTGATACTCCCCAAGGAAAAATTCCACCAAGGCATCTCCATACCCGTTCTTTTTATCCTTAAACATCGGCATGTAGACAGAATAAAAATTCGTATCCTTATTCTGGAAGTACTGCATAATCTCGTTGGTGGCCCCTCATTGTTCTATGCATGGCCGCTCTTTTCGCCTCCACACCTGCGGTAACACCACAGATAAAGTCCGCCGCTCAACAGCGCGGCGCTGATGCCGATACAACACAGGAAAGAATCGCCCACCATATCTAATAGCAAGCCGCCCAGATATACAAACGCCGCCACCGCCACCGTATAGAGCAGACTTCGCGCCGCCGAAAACTGTCCCACTTTGTCCGCCTCCACCATATCGTAGATGCCCAGGGGAAAGCAGAAATCGATTAAGGCCTGTCCGAGATACAGAACGAAATACCCCGCCAAAAATACAGTGGACTGTCTGCTCACAAGGGCGATCAAAAACCCAACGGCGGCGAAGCCCGCCCCGATCCCATACATTTTTCCTGAGCCCAAGCGCGGGTGAACATAGGTGATGAGAAGGCAGCCGAGAAAATTGGCGGCCGTCAGCGCGATAGGCAAGGTTCCCACAAGCCCAACGTCCTCCGGAAAGCGCTGCAATCCCGTGATCCCGATAAAGTAGACAGCCATAAATTGCAGGGCGCGAAAAATATTCGCCGGCTGCAGCTTCCAAAATTGCGGCATCTTTTGAACTTCCCGAAAAACCTTGAATGGATTTGTAACAGGCTGATTGCTCCGAATCTCCTGGGTCTGCACATTCACAAAGAAAAATCCCAGAGCGGATGTTATGACCGTCAGCGCCATGGATGCGAAACAGAGTATGCGAATACTCTGCGACAAGGGGAACGCGCCTTTGACCGTCTTTACGACCCAGCCGCACAAAATGCCGGCCAATCCGGCCCCGATGCCACCGATTCCCATGATCCGCCCCAATCGCGCTTGATTGTTTGTCACCCGCAGGATCGTGGTCACCTCCAGCAATCCCGATATGCTAACCGCCAGCGACTGTAGAACGCTGGCGCCCACATAGATCCAAAACACGACGGCCGCATCCAAAATCCCGGTGCAGAAGGATAGTATAATCAAGGCCGTATTATTGATCAGGTACGACAACACTGCGATCCCGATGGCCCGTTTAAAGGAGGAGAACCGCTTGAACCGGTCGGCCATACCGGCGAAAAGAAACATTCCCAGGGCGCTAAACACATTGTTAAATGTTCCGAGGGTTCCGATCTGGCTGAAACTGGCTCCATTTTGCATTAAAAAGTCCTGAATCACCACCTGCGGAACCATATTGAGGATGGACGTCAACATGGGGTACCGCACTAGATACAAAATAATATTGGGCTGAGCGGGCCCTTTACGCCTTGCCAAAAATTGTTTTTTGAATAGGGCCGCGGCTGTCTGCTGTTTCTCACTCAAGTTAGGACCTCCGAAGATCGCATGAAAAATAAGCTCCATCACCTATTTTCACACGGCTATTTGTATGGAGATTCTCTCTCCACGGCCGCTATTATATCACACCTGTATATTTCGCGCAAGATCGCCGTCACTCCCCACCCGTTATTCGTCCGCCGGTCAAGGAGTTTTTATTTTAAATTAATAAGTTAGAAATTACCAAATATATGTAAATAGTCTTTCTTGAAAAATTAGCTTTGCCAGCCGGTCCTGTTTTTTAACCTCCACTATACTTGTCCCAAATTCGTCCGCGATCCTCTCTAACGGCAGATCTTCCATATAATGCTTCTGCAATATGATCTGGTGCTGCTCTTTCATCCCTCCAATGACATCCTTTAGCACCGAATCCAAATACTGCTCAAACAAAGGCTGCAAGCCGGAATCCTCTTCCACAGCCGCCGCTTGGCAGATGGATATAACCGTATTTCCGGCCCTCCTGTAGACCGGACGCATCTTTCGCTCGTACTCAATATATTTTTTGACCACGCGGATGATCCAATTTCTCATCACGTGTTTCGTATCCATAAATGGCTTCGCATTGTCATAGGCCGTAAGAATCGCCGCGTGCAACACCGACTGCGCTCTCTCCTTGTCCAGCAGCTTCTCATAGGAATAGCGATACAAAACGTCAAAGACCTCCGTCAACACTTCCTTGAACAAGCTGGACTGGTTGACCAACACTGTCAATTCCATAAAAGCAGCCCCTTATTGTTGTATAATTAACATTTTATTATTTTCACATCAATTTATTTATATGATATTTAATTAATTTTACTACACAAATTACTCTTTGTCAATGTAAATTCTATACATTGCGTAATCCCCGGCAAATACGATTCGTTTCTCTAAAAGACCGCAGGAGCTGCCCTAAAACTATGAATTCAAGACTTCATAGTTTTAGGGCAGCTCCTGCGCAAACTTTTTTGGCTATTCAAGATTACACTGTTAAAATTCCGTTATCTGGGTAATACGCTTCATATCTGGCGTTCTTTGCGTTTTTTATATAGCGTCCGCGCAGGGTTTTCGTCCCCGCCGCCTGTTTGACTGTGTCCAACAAAATCGTTTCAAACCCGCGGCCAAATACCCGGCAAGATACCATCAACCCTTCCAGCACACAGTCGGCTGCCTCTTCCCGGAGGACGGCCATGGCCACAATCCCCATATCGCCAAACCGGTCCTTGGCGGACAGACAAAAAATATGATAGTTCGGATCTTCCAGCAGCCGGTACAAATCTTCAGGCGTGTAGCGGCTCTGGGCTAAGTTGAATTGATTGGTCCTCATGGAAAGCTCTGACAGTCTGTCGCAATCTTCCCGCCGCGCCAAGCGACAGTCAACTTCCGTTTGGAGGTACGCATTATACTCATGCAGCGTATAGAATCGGGCCTTCATTCTCTCCCGTTCCTTCTGCTGCCGGTACAGTTCCGTCCTGTTGACGCCCCCAGACGCAGCAAAGTTTGTGAACAGGCTGGCCACATATTCAATGAACTCAGGGTGGCCGTAATCCGCCTGTACGACTTCAACCTGTGGCAGAAACAGTTGGGCCAGTCCCAACTCATATGGCTGATCATCCACGAATACAAAACTGTCTAACCCCAGATTCAGTTCACAGGCCAGCTCGCGGATGTTGTCCGCTTTATCTTTCCAGTTCACTTTCTCCCGAATGATATGACGCCGTTTTAACGGCATATCGGGATGTGCCTCCCAAACTTGCTGAAGGATATCGCCGTCATTTTTGCTGCACAGGCATAGCAGCACCCCCCGCTCATACAGGTCCACCAGCAAGTTTTGGAACCGCAGCTGCTCCGCTTCGATTCGGATCTGCTCCACCCCATCTTCCGCTGCAACGCCAAGCCAGAGCACATTGTCGCAGTCCACCACCAAACACTTTTTTAGCGCTGTATTCTGCTCCTCATACTTGGACAATGTGGCAAACAGTTTCTCCCGCGTATTAAAATTTGATACCAGCAGATCGCTGTCCCGAACGGTGATCCCCATCTCTTCTTCCAGCAATACAATAAATTGTATAAATTTGATTGATTCTAAGCCCGCTTTGGACAGATCCGACGTCGGCGGCATCTGCAACAGGGTATCCACATCCGTCTCCATCGTCCTCGCCAAACAGCCCATAATTTTCATCGAATCCATATGCCGTCTCCTTATTTCCCCGGTTGGCTTCTGGGAAGATCAAACCCCAAGAACTGAATTTTTCGAAATTCACAGTCTCCATCGCTGTCCAGGGGATCGCCATTCCGGTAATCCGCTAGAGCCATACACCCTTTTTTGCAGCCGCTGTGGAGCAGACAGCGGGAACAGCCGTAGTCTGTCTGCTCTCGCTGGATGACGAGCTCCGCGATCCGCGCGGCGCCATTCTCAATGGTCTCCTCTGTGTCCGACAAAATGTTTCCCATGGCATATTTGTTATGGTACAGAAGCTGACATGGCTGGAGGGTTCCATTGACTTTAATTGCCACAGAATACTCCGCGTCAGGCCCTGACAATGGGCAGCCGCTGCTGCACACAGGGAGAAACGCTTCCACGCCCAATTCTTGGTTGAGCCTATCGATCAACCGGAGCACTTTTAATTTTTCCTGCGCCGATATCGTCTTGCTGTTCCACTCCTCCACCGCGTTGCCGTTGCAGTTGATGAACGCATACTCGGGCGTGGCGCGGAGCGACGCTACCATGCGAAAAAATGCCTCGACATCATCATAATTCAGCTTGGAGATCACCATTTTGACTAACGGCCTCCTCCCTGTTGCCGTTAGTCTCCGGATAAAGTCCTGGGCGGGTTGGAAGTGGCCAGCGCCCCTCGTTCTCGCGTTGACTCTCTCACAGGAGCCGTCCAAACTCAACTGAACGGACATCTTTTCATCCTGCAAATAGCGCTCGATGAGGCATTCCTCCTGGATGCTGCCATTCGTCACGACGCCAAGTTCAACATGGGGGAACTCTTCCCGAAGGCCCAGAATCTCTTGAAACTGCGAATGCAGGCAGGGCTCCCCTCCCGCCAATAAGATTCTCTGGCATCCAAATTCCGCCGTCAAGCGGGCCGCCATCTCCCTTATCTGTGTTGCGGAGAGTTCAAGCGTGTCATGATTTCGACCGGAGCGATTATAACAGGTGGCACAATCAAAATTGCATTGATTGGTGATCTCAATATAGGCAGTGCGGATTCTCATAGGGCGACGACAACCTTTTTCTCAATCAACTCGTTCAGAAAGGCCTCCACGTCGCGCCGGATTTCATCCCCCTCGGAAATATACATCTGGGAGAGCGTCTCCACCAGCGCATCGACGGTTATTTCCTCATCCATGAGATTTAGAATACTCTGCCCTACCTCGTCGATAAAATGCGTGTCGCCTAAGTCCGGATCATAGATGACCAGGCTCTTCTCGTCCACCTGAATGTACTCCATCTCTTTATTTTTCACAACGGTCATGCCATTTCCTCTTTTCTTAAGTATTTTGTATGGTACAGCTGATATGTTTCACTTTGCAGCGTCCTCGCCCGGTTGTAGCCCGTATGGCAGAATACCGCATTCACATCGAGAGACAGCTGGATGAACTCTCGTGTGCGGTGAGGGTCCTGCTCCAGCTGCACCGCCCCGACAATCGCGTCCCGGTCCACGTCCTCCAAGCGGAGCGCGTTATCCCCCTTGCAGAAATAGCGGCTGTCCTGGATCTTTAAGAGGCGATGGACCAGCAATCCCTCCTGTTTATAATAGTAAACGAGAATATCGCCAACCTCATACGCCACTTGGGGGAGGACCGTGACGTGATCGCCCTCGTACAAGATCGGTTCCATACTGCTGCCAGTCACCGATACGGTAAAAGGCTTCTTATTTTGAGCCTTTGCCCTGGCAATCAAAATTTTTCGAAGAATTTCCTCATCCATGGGCCATATCCTCTTCAATCCACCCTTTGACATACTCCATGCTGCTATACTGAAGCCGCTTGCATCTCCGCTTGCTGAGCTCCGCTAGGAATCTGAGATACCGGCTGTCCACCTTTCGGTGCGCAATGGGGCCTTTCATGAGCATCTGCATTGCCTCCAAGGGGGGTAGGGGGATAACCTGATTTTCCTTTTCCGTCCGCTCAATAAAAAATAGAGCTCCGATCTCGAGCTGCCCCGCCGCCTGGTTCTCCGGTGTAAAAATATACCGCTCCACCCCTTCGTGACGGCAATGCTCCATCTCAGGAGGCAACATCCCCATCTGAGATAGAACCGCGAATCCTCCGTCCCGCAGGTGAACTGGCTTCGGATATGGGGTGATCTGGAAGGTGTCCATATGGATTAGGACACAGTCATCGGTGACATAGGAAAACCCCTGCTGTACAAGGTATGTGGTGAGGGTTGTCTTGCCCGCCGTCGTCGGCGCCGCAAAAATATAGGCTCTCTCCCCTCTCGCCACCGCGCCGGCGTGGAGTCCAAAAAATTGATCCTCAACCTGGTTGTGGTCGTATAGAATATCATCGATCTCGGAGAGCGGATATTCTGTAACCTTCGTCTCACCGCATGCCTTGATAGTATATTGACTCTCGTCTATGCGCTCTTCTATAATATGTAATCCAGCCGGAACGTCTCCTGGCTCCCTGCGCAGATAGCGTCCATACTGTAGGGACAATACGGATTCTAAATGGGGGTCGTCCAAATCAAGCTCCACCACAGGGCACATATGGGGACGGTCTAAATATCGCTTCATTCCTGAGATATCAATCCTTCCTGCCAAGCAATTTCAACCTTTTTTTCACATATTCGTTTCTAATATAGCGGATTTTCCATAATCTGTCAAGTATTTTACCTAATTTTGGTAATACAATTTTGGGTCATGACACTGGCCCTTCCCATAGACAGCGGGATATTGCCACCGTTCCTTCCTCCGTAAAGGGTACGCCCTCCATTTCCAGCAAAAGGCGCTGTTCCTGAACGCCGTCCACAAGAAAGGTGCGGGACAGCTCCCCTTTTCGATTGACGACCCTGTGGCAGGGGACCTCCGGATCGCGGTTTCCGTGAAGCGCATACCCCACTACCCGCGATAGCCTTGGATTGCCCATCAAAAAAGCAATCTGCCCGTAGGTTGATACTTTTCCTGGGGGAATCTGTTTTACGAGTTCATAGACCGTCTGAAAAATAGAATCCTTCATGCCGCTTCTCCTCACATTTTGGGGATATCTTCTCAAGTGTCTCCATTATGACAAGATTATCGAATAAAGTCAAGCTCTCTCCCCTTGACACCACCCTTTGGAACGCGATATGATAGAGATGATACCCATACTGATAAAAAGGACGCGATCTTCATGTGGATTGTCTATGCGTTTCTCTCTGCACTGTTTGCGGGAATTACCGCCATCTTAGCCAAAATCGGAATCCAAAATACAGATTCTCACCTTGCCACTGCGCTTCGAACCATCGTCGTGGTCCTCTTCGCCTGGGCTATGGTGTTCATCGCCGGCTCACAGAACACCCTCGCCCAGATTCAGCCCAAAAGTCTGGCCTTCCTAATCCTGTCAGGTTTGAGCACCGGCGCCTCCTGGATCTGCTATTTCAGGGCTCTCCAGTTAGGAGATATCAACAAGGTTGTCCCTATTGACAAGTCCAGCATCTTACTGACTATGCTCATGGCCATTGTATTTCTCCATGAGCCCCTCCGCGTATCCAAAGTCTTGAGCATGGCGGCCATCGCAATCGGCACGTATCTGATGATCCAAAAACAGGAATCCGACGGTGAGGAACCCTCCGGAAAAGCGTGGCTGCTTTATGCGGTGCTGTCCGCCGTGTTCGCCGCGGCGACCTCCATCTTAGCCAAGGTTGGAATTGAAAACGTGGAGTCCAACCTCGGGACTGCCATCCGCACTGTCGTTGTCTTGATTCTGGCCTGGGCCATTGTCTTTGCCCAGGGGAAACAGCGGGCGATCAAGAACATCGACCGCAGAAGCGCCCTCTTCATCGTTCTATCCGGGTTTGCCACCGGTCTGTCCTGGCTTTTTTACTATCAGGCGCTACAGGAGGGCCAGGCCAGTATCGTCGCGCCTATCGATAAGCTGAGCATCGTTATCACAATTGTGTTCTCCCGCGTCGTGCTGAAAGAAAAATTGCCCACCAGGGCTTTGATCGGATTTCTCCTCCTGGTGGGCGGAACCATGCTATTGCTCGTCAACTTTTAAGCGGACGCCATGGCGGCTTTGGGACCGCGGATCCAAGCTATCGTATCCCGAATCGTCTGGTACAGATCCCGGGGCTGATACGCTAGATCCCTTGTCGCTTTGTCATGGCTAAAACGATCATTGCTGGAGAGCGTGTACAGGGAATATTTTGTGTAGAGAGGGCGTTCCTGTCTACACCGGGAGATCCATCCCATAAGGGGTGCCGCTCCCCTGGCCATCCACATGGGCAACACCGGAAGACGCCGGCCGCCGCCGACTGCGCGCGCGATCCGGAGAATCTCCTTAACCTCATAATGTCGGTTGGACAGAATATAACATTCGCCGCTTTTTCCCTTCTCCGCTGCCATGAGACACCCCAAGGCCACATCCCGGACATCGACGAAATCGTACCCGCCCTTTACGCAGGCTGGCAATTTACCCGCAATATAGTCCTCCACCATTTGAACAAGATAATTGCCTGAAGCGTCATAGGGGCCTAGGATGCCAGACGGATGTACTACCACCGCGTCCAACCCCTCCCTGACCGCATCCAAAACCGCCTGTGTCGCTTCCGCTTTCGTCTTGGCATAGCCGCCTACAACCCAGTCCGGCGAAAATCGTTTGACCTCCCGCAATACTTTTAGGCGATCCCCTTCCGGAATCGCATGGACGGAGCTGACATAGAGCATCCGTTTCACCCCGTATTCTTTGCAGAGAGCAATCATGTTTTTCG
>JAHZBS010000269.1 GCA_019423265.1 Clostridiales bacterium | reverse complement strand
TGACAACGCCGCCTGGACGTCTCAATCTCGCATTCACCGCCGGTCCCCCATCCCCTGTATATCCTTCCTCGCCACAGCCGGCCACGGTATATATCTTTCCATCCTGTACTTTGCGGATGCAATGATTGCCTGTGTCCGCCAGATAGATGCAATTGTTCGGGCCAATGGCAACTCCGCTTGGTTTTGACAAATGTGCTTTCTTCGCCGCCTCTCCATCTCCAGCATATCCGCTTATTCCGCAGCCTGCGACTGTATAGATTCTGCCACAGTGAATCCGCCGAATCTGGTGATTGGAACGGTCTGCCCATACGATGTCGCCGTTTTCCTCCACATCGACGCCATAGGGTTCAGCAATCGAGGCAGAAAATGCCTTCGTACCATCTGGGGAACATCCTTTCAATCCCCTTCCTAGAATCGTTGTACAGATCTTCGACCGTTTTTGGATCTGAACAGTCTGCTTCGATGTCCGCTCTGTACGGTTTCGACCCTTCTTTTTTGCAACAGCAAGGGCAATCTCCGCCGCCTTCAGCAAGGGCAGAGATTGCGGCACCCCATCTGCCCCTTCAGCAACGCCAGCGCTAACTTTGATGGGAACACGCCCAAACGAGTCTGTCTGCGCAAAGACTTCCTTTCGAATTCTGCGCCGTATTTCGTCCGCTAAGTCGAAGCCATCCTGCTCCCCTTGGAGACCAAAAAGGAGGAACTCGTCGCCGCCATACCGCGCCGCCTCTATCTGCTCATACCGGCCAATCAGCTCTGCTATTTTCTGCAAAACCTGATCCCCTATCTTCCAGCCTAACTTTTCATTTATGATGGTGAAAAAATCGATATCGATGATGGCAATCCAAATTGGCTGTCTCTGCCGTAAGAGTCTCTGAATTTTATGGATTGCCCATTCCCTTGTGTGCAGTCCGGTAAGTTGATCTCGTTTCGTCTGAAGTTGCGCGCCGGTCAATGCCCCATTCCTCCGTCCAACACAATGGTCTGCCCTGTCAGATAGCTGGGCGCCTGTTCGTCGTCCGCTAAGAACTCAATGACCTTTGCGATTTCATCCGGCCGGCACATCCGTTTCATAGGCACCGTCCGCGTCAGTTCCTCGAGATAGGAAGCCGATAGCCCCTTCAACATATCTGTCTCCACGGCGCCCGGCGCGATGGCGTTCACGCTAACTCCATAGGGCGCTAGCTCTTTGGCCAGAGCCTTTGTAAATCCCACAAGGCCGGCCTTGGATGCTGAATAATTGGCTTGTCCCGTCAGACCGCTTAAACCGCTGATGGAACTGATATTGATAATACGGCCAGATTTTTGTTTTAAGAAATAGGGAACACATGCGCGGGTGAAGTAGAACGCACCGGTGAGGTTGGTGTCCACCACATCGATCCATTCCTCTTCGCTCATATAGAGCAGAGAGCGGTCTCTTCTAATTCCCGCGTTATTGATTACCACATCGATTCTCCCATATTCCCGGAGGATCGATCTGACAAATCCTTTAACTGAACCGCTCTCCCGGCAATCAACCCGCATGCAGCGTATCGTTTTCCCCTTCTCCGCAAGCCGTTCTATCATCTGCTGCGCCCTCTCCTCATGGCGCAGATATGTAAATAACACATTGGCTCCTCTCTCGGAGAGGGCTTCGACAGCGGCTTTACCGATGCCTCCGGCGCCTCCTGTTACGATAATGGTTTTCTCCTGAAGCTTCATATCTCTTGTTTCCTTTCGTCTGAATCTCCTGTAAGCGGTCTCTCCAGTCCGCTGAAACCGCGATCCGGATCAGCTGTCTCCACGGAAATGACAATCCCTGCCGCTTCCTGAGCAGCTGCTTCGTCTCATACAGAGTGTTTTCCGCACAATGTTCAAGGCTTTTCGCAAAATCCAGCGCCGTAGGCAGACTATCCGACTCTGTACACTGTGATATAAATCCCAAGGATTGGGCTTCCCGAGCGCTGATCCGTGCATTGGTCATACAAAACTGGTATGCCCCTTGGACTCCCACCCACTCACAGATACAGGTCAAGCCGCCATCCGCGAGAAGTCCACCGTACAATGGATCGGGAATCCAAAACCAAGCGGACTTCCACGCGAAGCGAAAATCGCAGGCCGCCGCTAATGACACGGCAGATCCTATGACGGCGCCGTGCAGTGAGGCGATGTAAATTAGCCTTGAGCTGCGGATACGCTTGACGATCCCATATACCTGACGAACCATCCGGATTAAGGAAAGACTCGCCTGAGTTCTTGATCTCAGCGTCAGTTCCCGCAGCTCCAACCCAGAGGAAAAGACTGTGGGAAGTCTGCTGCAGAGGACGACTGTCCTCGCCCCCCTGTCCTTCTCCAAGTCCCGCAGCAATCCAGCCAGCTCATGGAGAACCACCGGCGTAAGCGTATTGGCCGGTTTTTCATCCATCGTGAGAAGTCGGATGCCCCCCATCTTCCGAACTTCCATGGCGCTCCCCCTTTTCGAGTTGCTGCAGTTGCTCCCAGATCCACTCCGGAACCGGCCCATGGATCACATCACACCCCAGGACTCCATAGGGGATGTTGGCCTGTGCAAATCGTTCAGAGAAACTCTTTGCTGTTCTAGGCAGAAAGGAACACCGGTGCTGAAGAAAATTCACAACCATTGACACTTTCATTCTCTCGGCTGTTCTTCCAATGACATTTTGCCTTCTTTCCAGAGAATAAAAAAAGGACTGCCTGATCCGGCGCGCTAGATCGTCATAGAAATGTTGGTATCCTATAGGCCTATGGTCATAGAGCCACATCTCCTCCATCACAATAGAGCCTCCCATCGTCTGTTCTACCTTTTTTAAGAACGACGAATCGTACAGCGGCACAAGGCCCATCCATAAGATTTTGCGGGCTGGCTCTTGATACTGTGGGATACGGCTCCTTACACTCCTGAGGAGCTCCTGGAAGACGGTGACGGCGGACGGCAGGCCAAAATCATTTTCAATTGTAAATAGATTCATACAGTCCTCGCTCTCGATAATTCCTGGATACCGTCTTCGATATGTATCGACCTCTTTTTTTAGGGCTGTCGCCTGTGCCGATAAGGCCAGTACATGGGGCAGGCTTTCCCTATACCCCAGCTGTGCGGACAGGCTTTGGACGACATGTTGGAAGTCTCGCGCCATGGTTGCGCTCTTCACCTCAAAAAAGGGAATGGCGTCCCGGCTGTGCAAGAAACGGCACAGCGATATGGCGTCCCGGCAGGGGTACTGGACGCCGAGTATCACCTTTGGTTTGGGCAGCACCCCCATATCTAACAAATTACAGAAAGCCTGTTGGTAAGAGCACACGGCTTCTGGCTGCCGCGCTATATTTCCTGGGCGAATGATTCCCAGCCCCATGGCGAGACCAACAACTTTTTCAATGTATAAAAATTCTAAATTCAGCGCTGCGCCAATCTCAGATGGGAAATAATAGGTACACACCGCATAGGGCGCCCCTCCTTCAATTTTTTCGATTCTGCGCTGGTTCGAGCGCAGAT
>JAHZBS010000268.1 GCA_019423265.1 Clostridiales bacterium | reverse complement strand
AAGACGGAAGACTACATTACAGGCAGGTTCGGATAATAGGTGGAGAAGAAGGGAGAGGGCAGTGACATGAATCTGCGGATCGAATACCGGGAAGAAATGAAGAGCCTTCAGAAGGATATCGTTCGAATGGGAGCGATCATCGAAAAGGCGCTGGATAATGTGATGAAAGCCATGGCCAGCCAAGACGACGCGCTGGCGCGGCAGACCATAGCCATGGATGACGATGTGGACGCTATGGAGGCGAGCATCGAGAAGCGCTGCATCCACTTGCTCCTGCGGCAGTCGCCGGCGGCAGGGGAGCTTCGGGACGTGCTCTCCATCTTAAAGATCATTACGGATTTGGAGCGAATTGGCGATCACTGTGAGGACATCTGTGAATGGATCTTGAAGATCAATCCTCCCATGTTGCCTTCCAGCGTAGAGCAACTGCCGAAGATTGCACAGAAGGTCAAGGAGATGCTCAAAGCGACCATCGATAGTTTTGTGGAGCGGAACGCAGCCAAAGCCATGGAGGTATGCCGCTGGGACGACGCGGTGGACGGCCTGTACGATCAGTTGATCCTGGATCAGGAGAGGGAGATGCGGGAAAAGCCTGAATACGTGCATAACGGTGTTGTCATGATCTCCATGGCCAAATATCTGGAACGGATGGCGGATCATGCCACCAACATATGCGAATGGATTCTGTACGATGTGACAGGCAGACATGAGATCTACAATTAACTGCTGAAGAGAAATTGACCGCAGCAAGCCGGGAGGGAGCCCATTGGAATTTACAAACATTTTAGTGGTGGATGATGAGGAAAACATCGTAGAACTGCTCACCTATAATCTAGAAAAGAGCGGATACCACGTGTATTCCAGCGACACAGGCGAAAAAGCGCTTCAAATTTTGAATGAATACAACATTGATCTGGCAGTCTTGGATCTGATGCTGCCCGGGATCGATGGCCTGGAAATATTAAAATATATTCGCGGAAACGAGAGGCTAAAAGATCTTCCCGTTATCCTGTTGACGGCGAAAAACGAAGAGGTCCATAAAGTGATTGGACTTGAGCTGGGAGCGGATGATTACATGGGGAAGCCCTTCGGGGTGAGCGAGCTTCTTGCGCGCATAAAAGCTCTACTCCGGCGCATTCATTTAGACCGGGATTACAACAAGACCAGCGACAGCCAGGAAGAGAAGATTCGCGTCCGCGATCTAATCATCAATAAATCGACACACCAGATCATCCGGGGCTCCGAAGTGATGGATATGCCGCTGAAAGAATTTCAGCTTTTGTACTTATTGGCTTCCAATCCGGAGCGCGTCTTTACCCGGGATTATCTTTTGGAAAAGCTGTGGGGATACGACTACATCGGGGAGACGCGGACGGTAGATGTGCATATTCGCAATATACGAAAAAAATTAGAGACGGAAGGTTACGGCGCCTACATTAAGACCATCCGTGGGCTTGGCTATAAATTTATTCGGGAATAAACGGACCATAAAGGATGTGGAGGAATGAGGCGAAAGCTGCTGGTATCCTATATCATGCTGGTGATATGCCTGCTCAGCGTCAGCACACTAGCGTTCTACAGCAAGACCCAGGAGCTATACATGGATACGCTGGCAACAGATATGGAGAAGCAGGGGGACCTGCTGATCAGAATCCTTCAGGGCGAGAGCCGCTCTGAGTCGGAGCTGCAAGACCTGGCGCGGGACTATGGAGAGCTTCTGGACTGCCGGATCACCATCATCGCCGGGGACGGGCGGGTGATAGCGGATTCTCTGGAGGACCCTCAGAGTATGGAGAATCACGGGGATCGGGAGGAAGTCAAACTGGCGCTGGCGGGAGAGAAGGGGAGTAGCCTGCGCGAGTCCACGGTTCAAGAGGAACAGCTATACTATTACGCGCTTCCCTTTACCGATCAGGGAGAGCGCCGCGCCCTGCGCTTTTCCGTCTCGACCAGCGCGGTCACAGGGTTGGGGTTGCAGTATATGGCAGTGGGCATTGTGATCATCGCGGTGGGCGTCGTCATTTCCATCCTCCTGTATACATTATTCATCCGGCATTTGACGGAGCCTCTCCAGGAACTGATGCAGAGCGCCCAGCAAATTACAGATGGGGATTACGGCGTGACGATCCGCAATTATTCCGAGGAAGAATACGCCAAGGTGAGCGAGGCATTTCAACATATGCTGAGGGAGCTCAATCGGAATCTCCAGGATCTGAGAGAGCGGAATCTGGAGCTGGAAGCGGTGCTAAACAGCGATATCAATGGGATCCTGGCGTTGGATCTCTCCTGCAATGTCTTACTGTACAATGAACAGGTGAAAGACTTACTGTCCATCTCCGGCGAATCGCTGCAGGGGAAGAGTTTATACCAGCTTGTCCGCCATGACGATCTGTACCGCGTAGCGGAACATGCCATGGCAAAACAGCAATTCCGCAGGGTAGACGCGGAATTCGAGCAAAACGGTAGCCGGCGGATCTACCGGATCCATGCCAATCCCATCCGTCCAAGGGATTCGAAGGAGTCCATCGGGCTTCTCATGGTGATCGAGGATATTACCAATGTCATCCGCCTGGAAAATGTCCGGAAGGATTTTGTGTCCAACGTGACCCATGAGCTAAAGACGCCTCTCACCTCGATCCGAGGCTTCATCGATACCCTGAAACAGGGGGCGGTGGAGGATAAGGCGGTGGCGTACCGGTTTCTTGACATCATTGAGATGGAATCCGACCGTTTGTACCGGTTGATTCAGGATATTCTGTATCTGTCGGAGATTGAAAACCGGCCGGGGGAGGAGGAGGCGCTGGAAGAGGTTTCCGTGGAGGAGACCGCTGCCCAAGTGCTCGAAGTGTTGGACAGCAAGATCAGCCAGAAGAATCTGGCCGTCTTCTGGGAGGTGCAACCGGACGTGAAGCTTCGGTGTGAGCCGGATAAGTTGAAGCAGCTGCTCATGAATCTGGTGGATAACGCCGTCAAATATACGGAGAAGGGCTCCATTACCATCCGGGCCTGGAAAGCACAGGGAAATATCGTGATTCAGGTGCAGGACACGGGCATTGGAATCGCCAAGGAACATCGGGAGCGGATCTTTGAGAGATTCTACCGCGTGGATAAGGGGCGTTCCAGAAAAATGGGGGGCACCGGCTTAGGACTGTCCATCGCAAAGCATGTGGTGGAGCGATACGGCGGGGAGTTGCAGGTCAGCAGCGAGGTAGGGGGAGGAAGCACATTTACGGCGCGATTCCCCGCACCGGTTGATGAGAATCGATAACCGCCCCGCGAATATATTTGGAATTAGGCAAACGCAAGCATCCGCTTGCGGTAATGCATATAGTTCTCAAAGCTGACCTCTTCCGGAACGCCGTGGTCACAGGTGGGGATGTAGCCGCCTCGGCGTTTCATAGCGGGCATGATGCGCTCCACCTCCCGGTCGATGGCCTCTTTGCTGTGGGCTAGAATTCGCTTATCGAATCCGCCGGAGATCAGAAGGTCCGGGTGTTC
>JAHZBS010000267.1:2851-3501 GCA_019423265.1 Clostridiales bacterium | reverse complement strand
ATTCGGGAAATGATTTTCTCTTTGAATTCAACCATATCGAGAATGCATGTTACAATACCTCCGATGCCGGCGTCTTCTACAGCGGGCGCACCTGGACGACCCGAGGAACGGTGATCCGCTATAATTACATGTACAATATAACAAGGGGAACCGGCGCGACCTATGGAATATACTGCGACGATGCCCTGAGCAGCATTGAGGCATATGGAAACATTTTTGATTTCTTTGGAATGCAGGGCGTTTTCCTGGGCGGAGGACGAGAGAATATCTTCCACGACAATCTCTATATTGATGTTCCTGGCTGGAAAATCAATTCTGACGGGCGAACCCTCGATGCGTGGTATAACACTACAGACATCGTGAGAGGGTATAAAGAGAGACCCATCACCAATGAATACTGGTCCGCGAAGTATCCAGAGTTGGCGGCGACCTACGGTCATCTAGTGCTGGATCCGGAGAACGATGCGCTGGCAGACAAGTCGGTGAAGTCCGACCCCGATCCGGATCTCTTCAATCCTATGTTCCCCGCTGGAAACAAAGTGTACGGTGAGATTGTCGTAGGCAGCAGTGAGTGGAATGTCTCATTTAATATCACCTACAACGACAATAGTATGCTCCCAGAGTTTGGCGATTTCCAACAACCGGTGACC
>JAHZBS010000267.1:0-2841 GCA_019423265.1 Clostridiales bacterium | reverse complement strand
AGAAGCCCTTGTCAACGGGATTCGCACCGCAACGCCAGAGCAGATGGAGGCGTGGAAAGCGGCCTACGTCGCACAGCTATCCCCTGTGGAGAACAACTGACAAAGCGAGATCACATCCAGCCATCCCTGCTTTCGCCTTTTTGGGCGGCAGGGATGGCTTTTTTTCGCACAGCACAACTTGCATAAGTTGCTCCGTTTCTTGCATAGCTTGCCATCGTCCGCAGAATTTCTTGCAATTGCTCCGCTCCATGGTATACTAAAATAGGGACAAAAGGAGAGAGCGGACATGAGAGTAAATGACAGATACGTATCATTTTATTATGAGAATGATCACGACATGGGCGAGATTGTGATTGACCCTGCAAAAACGGCACTTCTTATAATTGATATGCAGCACGTGTTTATCACCCGTCCTGTGTACGAAAACCCGTCGGTTTCGGACAGAAAAGAGGCTGAAAGATGGGAGCCTTTCTATAGCAAAATCGATGAGGTCGTCATTCCAAACAACGAAAGAATTCTAAAAGCTTTCCGCGACAAAGGGATGGAGGTATGCTTTGCCAAAATCCAGTGTCAGAAGAGATCGGGAAGCGACCGTTCTCTGGACCAGAAGGCAACAGGATATAATGAACTTTTACTTCCCCCGGGCGCTCCGTCAGCTGAGATCATCCCGCAGTTGACACCGCTTGAAGATGAGATTGTCGTGACAAAGACTACCGACAGCGCCCTGACGGGGACGTCTCTCCGGCTATGGCTCCACAATATGGGCATTGATACGGTTGTATGTACCGGGGTTTTGACAGATCAATGCGTGTCAGGAACGGTGAGAAGTCTCGCAGACGAGAGCTTTGCGGTATGGCTGATTGAGGATGCATGCATGGCTGCGACACAGAAGATTCAGGACAGCGAGTTGGAGATCCTGAATAACATATATTGCCATGTAATTAATACAGATGAGCTGATGGAAGCTTTGTATAACAGCAGCTCAAGCAATAAGATGGAAAGGGCCTGACTGGCAGTCAGGTACTATAACCATAAATAATTGAAGTAGAATGGAGAGGTGTACAACGATGGAAACATTTATGGGCCCTGATTTTTTACTCAAAACCCCAACCGCGAGAAGACTGTACCATGAGTATGCGGAGAAGCTACCGATCTACGATTACCACTGTCATATCAACCCTCAAGAGATCTGGGAAAATAAACGCTATGAGAATATAACCCAGGTGTGGCTCTATGGCGATCACTATAAATGGCGAATCATGAGGGCAATGGGGATCGACGAAAAGTACATTACAGGGGACGCATCCGACTATGACAAGTTTGTGGCCTACGCAAAGGCGCTGTCCTACGCCATCGGCAATCCGCTGTATCACTGGTCCCATTTGGAGCTCAGACGGTACTTTGGGATCGAGGAGACGCTGTCGGAGAAAACCGCTCCCGTGATCTGGGAGAAAGCCAACGCAGCGCTTCAAAACTTGAGCTGCCGGGATTTGATTGCCATGTCCAATGTCGATCTGATCGCAACCACGGATGAACCCATCAGCACGCTGGAATATCATCAGAAGATTCGACAGGAGGGAGCCCTCCACGCGAAAGTGGTCCCCGCCTTTCGCCCTGACAAGATTGTGGAACTGACGAACGCTGGATTTGCGGAGTATATCGCATCGCTGTCGGACGTGTGTCAGATGCCGGTCTCCAACTTGGCGGAGCTAAAACAGGCATTGCTTGCGCGAATAGCGTATTTCCATGAAAATGGAGGGCGGATCGCGGACCACGGGTTGGATTATGCCCCCTATGCCGAAGCTTCGGAGGAGACAGTGGATGCCATTTTCCAAAAAGCTCTGCGGGGGGAAGTTCTGACGAATGAAGAGCGGGATCAATACCGGACGCATCTCCTGGTATTCTTCGGGGCGGAGTACGCCAAGCGCGGTTGGGTCATGCAGCTGCATATGGCCGCGATCCGCAATAACAACAGCAAGCTATTCCAGGAAAAAGGGCCGGACGTGGGAAATGACGCGATTTTGGATGTCCATCTGGCTGCCGGCCTTGCGGGGCTTATGGATGCCATGGTGAAGGGCGGGGCGCTGCCAAAGACGATTCTGTATAGCCTGAATCCTAACCATAACTATTCTCTGTTGACCATCGGCGGCTGTTTTGCGGGGGAGATTCCGGGAAAAATACAGCTGGGTTCTGCCTGGTGGTTCAATGATCATATCGACGGTATGCGCCAGCAGATGCGGACGGTAGCCAATGTGGGAGTTTTGGGAAAGTTTATCGGAATGCTGACGGACTCCCGCAGCTTTCTCTCCTATTTCCGGCACGAGTATTTCCGCCGGCTTGTCTGCGATTTAGTAGGCGATTGGGTTGAGAATGGCGAGTATCCGGACGACGAGGAGATGCTAAAAGAAATCGTCGAGGGCATCTGCTATCGGAACGCAGTCGAATATTTTGGGATTGCGCTGTAGTTATTGTAAAGTTGAACAGACTATGAAAGGGACGAGTAGAAGGAAATTTCCGGTTCAGCGCTGCTTACCGTGAAATAAGCCCGATATTCGTCCCTTTTATGCAATTTTGACGGCGAAATTTGAAAAAATCGACGAATAAAAGCTCAAAATTTCTCTATGCAGTTTGACGGAAATCACTTGAAGGATTAAAAAAAATAGAGTACAATAGAAAAAGGGAAAATTTGATCAAGGAGGTACCGCATGCAGAAGAGAATTGTCTCTTCCCAGGAGGAGGGGCGCAGACTCGAGCGATACTTGGAAAAACAGTTGCCCCGCGCTCCCAAGAGCCTTCTGTATAAGCTGTTAAGGACAAAGGCGGTCAAGGTAAACGGAAAAC
>JAHZBS010000266.1 GCA_019423265.1 Clostridiales bacterium | reverse complement strand
AAATTGGAAGCCATTGCAAACGAGTTCAAGGGCGTCGAAAAGACGTTTGCGATTCAGGCAGGCCGTGAGCTCCGTCTTGTCGTCATGCCGGAGCAGGTGAATGACGATGAGATGAGAATTTTGGCCAGGGACGTGGTTAAGCGCATTGAGAATGAGCTGGAGTATCCAGGACAGATCAAAGTCAATATCATTCGGGAGACTCGAGCGGTTGAATATGCGAAGTAAGGGGGGACTCCCGTGGAAGTATTGAAAGTGTCGTCGCACTCCAACGCCAATTCAGTTGCGGGCGCCATCGCGAATATCATTCGCGGAGGCAGCGGCGCTGAGATTCAGGTCGTAGGAGCTGGCGCTTTGAACCAGGCGATGAAGGCCATTATCATCGCCAGAGGATATGTGGCGCCGTCCGGGTTTGACCTGATGTGTACGCCGGCGTTCACAGAGATCGAAATCAACGGCGAGGAGAGAACGGCGATCAAATTGATCGTGCAGTCCAAATAGGCGGCGAGAACCGGGGAAGGTAAGTGAATCCATTTGCCAGCCCCGGTTTTTTCAAAGCTGTAAAATCTAGAAAGAAGGAATCGAATATGCGTACAACATATGAAACGCCCTTTAATTCCCGATATGCAAGCGATGAAATGCAATATTTGTTTTCTCCGGACAAGAAATTCAAAACCTGGAGAAAGCTGTGGATCGCCCTTGCGCAGGCGGAAAAGGAGTTGGGGTTGCCCATCACCCAAGAGCAGATCGACGATCTGATCGACCACGCGGAGGAGATCAATTACGATGTGGCACAGGAGCGGGAGAGAGAGGTCCGCCACGATGTGATGGCTCATGTATACGCCTATGGGCAACAGGCGGAAAAGGCAAAGCCCATTATCCACCTTGGGGCGACAAGCTGCTATGTGGGGGACAATACGGATCTGATTATCATGTTCGAGGCATTGGAGCTGATCCGCAAAAAACTTGTCGCTGTCATGGCGAAGCTGTCGGATTTCGCGCTGACCTACAGGGATATGCCCACTCTAGGGTTTACCCATTATCAGCCGGCCCAGCTGACCACGGTAGGAAAACGTGCCTGCCTATGGCTGGAGGAGCTTTGGATGGATTACCGCGAGCTCACCCATATCCTCTCAGACAAGAGACTGCGCGGGGCAAAGGGGACAACGGGAACGCAGGCCAGCTTTATGGAGCTGTTTGAGGGGGACACGGACAAGGTCAAGCAGCTGGATGCGCTGGTGGCGGAGAAGATGGGCTATGAGCACACCTTTCCGATAACGGGACAGACCTATCCGCGCAAATTTGACACCATATGTCTCAATGCGTTGGGTTTGATCGCCCAGTCCTGCTATAAATTCGCCGGGGATCTCCGGCTCCTACAGAATTTGAAGGAGATGGAGGAGCCCTTTGAAAAAGGCCAGATTGGCTCATCAGCTATGGCCTATAAGCGCAACCCCATGCGCAGCGAGCGAATTTGTTCCCTGGCGCGGTATGTCATGGTCAGCGAATTGAATCCGGCCATGACCGCGTCCACACAGTGGTTCGAGCGCACGCTGGACGACTCTGCGAATAAGCGGATTGCCGTATCGGAGAGTTTCCTGGCCGTGGATGGAATTCTGCAGATCATGCTCAATGTCACAGGGGGCCTGGTGGTCTATCCAAAGGTGATTCACAGCCGCGTGATGAGCGAGCTGCCGTTTATGGCGACCGAGATGATCCTCATGGAGGAGGTCAAACGCGGCGGGGATCGGCAGGAGCTCCACGAGAGGATACGAGTCCACTCAATGGAGGCGGCGCGGCAGGTTAAGATGGAAGGCAAGAGCAACGATCTGCTGGAGAGGATCATAGCCGATCCACATTTCAAGATGACGGAGGAAGAGCTGAGAGCTGCCATAAAGCCAGAAAACTTCATTGGCCGGGCTCCACAGCAGGTGACGGAGTTTTTGGAAGAGTATATTCAACCGATCTTGGAAGAGTATAAGGGTGACAGCGTGCTGGATGCCCAGCTGACAGTATAATCGAATAAAAGTGGGAGGTCAACATGGAGCATGTTATAGGATTTATCGGCGCGGGCAACATGGGGGGAGCGCTTCTCGGAGGTTTGGCAAGGGAAGGGCTACAGAATAAAGTGCTAGCGTTTGACATATCAGGGCAAGCCCTGACCAATGCGGTCAGCTTGGGCGCGGAAGCGGTATCTTCGGCGGCGGAGGTTGCGATGAAAGCGGATATCATCGTCCTTGCGGTCAAGCCTCAGTTTTATCCGGAGGTTTTGCCGCAGATACAGGGGAATCTGCGCGAGACGGCGATGGTGATCAGCCTGGCTCCGGGATACGATATCGCGGCGCTGAAGAAAGCGCTGGGACAGGAGCAGAGGATCGTGCGCGCCATGCCCAATACACCGGCTTTGCTGGGGGAGGGAATGACCTCGGTGGCTTTTTCGGAGGATTCCTATGAGGATGAGGAGAAGGAGGCGGTTCTCCAAATATTCCGCAAGGCGGGCAAGGCTGTGGAGATCCGGGAGGCGTTGATGGATGCCGCCATGGCAGCGGCCAGCTGTTCGCCTGCCTTTGCGTATCTGTTCATAGAGGCGCTGGGAGACGCGGCCACCGCCATGGGAGTGCCGAGGGCACTCTCCTATGAGATGGCTGCACAATCCCTGTTGGGAGCGGCCAAGATGGTCCTGGAGACGGGAAAGCATCCGGGGGAGTTAAAGGACATGGTGTGCTCGCCGGGAGGAACGACGATCCAGGGCGTGATCGCACTGGAAAAGGCCGGTTTTCGAGCAGCCGTCATGGAGGCGGCCAAGGCAACCTTGGATCGCGCTCAGGAGATGAAACAATCCTAGGAGGTCAGGGGACATGGAATTTGAGACGATCACCAGTGAATCGGTGTTTCAGGGCAAGATATTAGATGTATATAGGGACACGATCCGGTTTGCCAACGGACATGAGGCAGTGCGAGAGATCATTCGGCACCGCGGGGCCGCCGCGGTGGTACCGCTGACAGAAAACGGGGAAGTGATTCTCGTTGAACAATTCCGCTACGCCGTGAAGAAGGATACGCTCGAGATTCCGGCGGGACTTTTAGAGGCGGGAGAGGAGCCTCTAGCCTGTGCAAAGCGGGAACTAGAAGAGGAGACAGGGTATCGCGCAGGCGAGGCGGAATTCCTATTCGACTTCTATTCCTCCCCGGGATACTGCACAGAAAAGATCTCCATTTACCTTGCTAAGAATCTGATCCCCTCACAGCAGCATTTGGACGATGACGAGTTCGTGACGATTCAGAGCTATCCGCTGGAGGATGCCGTGGCGATGATTCGGGAAGGAAAGATCACGGACGGGAAAACCGTAGCCGCGCTCATGGCGGTGTACGCCGCAGACAAGTAAAGAATCCGTCGGTTATAGCCATGCATAAATCGTAAACTCCCTTCATATTCTGTAGTACTGGAAAACATTACAGAGGAGGGAGTTTTTTCATGGAAATTACATCAGGAGCCTATCGCAATCAAC
>JAHZBS010000265.1 GCA_019423265.1 Clostridiales bacterium | reverse complement strand
ACCGAATTTGGTGCTTCGAATCGGAGCGCCTATCTACCCGGACGAGGGGGGCAGCGTCCGCCAGAGGACAGATCAGTTGATGGAAGCGGCATATCAGGCTGTGACGGGTACCATGGCTAAGATGAAAGGGACGGGGCGATTGTATGGATTACGAAAGGATGATTGAGGCGTTCAAGGCGGAGTCGGATCAGGAGGCGGAGGATCAGGAGACGATATTGGCGTATATCCGGGAAAACAGGTCCACCGTTCTCTGCCGGGAGAACAAAATTGCCCATATGACAAGCTCTGGTTTTATTATGAATCCGTCATTGGACAAGGTTTTGATGGTCTATCACCGAATCTATGACTCCTGGTCGTGGACCGGAGGGCATTCCGATGGGGAGAGGGATCTGCTGAAGACAGCTCTCAGAGAGGCGGAGGAGGAGACGGGGGTTGAAACCTTTCAGACGCCTATGAAGGATCTCCTTTCCCTGGCGATACTGCCGGTCCCCGCCCACTATAAGGGAGGGCGCTATGTCAGTGTGCATCTCCATTTTTCCCCCTCCTTTCTTCTGTTGGCGGAGGAGGATAGCCCTCTGCGGGTGAAGGAGGATGAAAATGCCGGGGTTCGATGGCTGGACGCGGATGCCCTAGAGGGCTATGTGACGGAGAGAGAGATGCTGCCGGTTTACCGGCGGCTGATTGAAAAAGCCCGCTCGCTGAGAAGGAGCGGGAGGATATGAGGATCGTGGTGGACGCTGACGCCTGTCCGGTTAAAGACATCCTGATCCGAATAGCCAAGGAGCGGCAGATCCCCGTGATCATGGTTTGCGACACGGCACACGAGCTGTCCGACTCATACAGCACGCACATAACAGTGGATAAGGCAAGGGATAGCGCGGACATTTGTCTCGCCAATCTGTTGGAGAAGGGGGATCTTGTGATCACCCAGGACTATGGCGTTGCCGCTCTGGCGCTGGGCAAGGGGGCTAGGGCGCTGAATCACATGGGGATGGAGTATACCGACGCCAATATGGATCAGCTGCTCTTTGAGCGGTATGTAGGGCAGGCGATCCGGCGCGGCGGTGGCAGAGCGGGCAAAAATAGAAAGCGGACAGCGGCAGACGATAAAGCGTTTGCGTGCGCGCTGCTCCGCGCCGTGGATGGAAAAAATATGGAGTAACTACTTGATTTCTCTCCTGTTTTACACTATAATGTAAACGATTACTCAATCGAAGATTAAGGAGGGTCAACTATGAAGACGTTACCAGTTGCATTGCAGGTGTTTTCAGTCCGTGACGATGCAGAAAAGGATTTCAAGGGTACCATGCAGAAGGTCAAGGAGATGGGCTACGATGGGGTTGAGCTGGCCGGCCTGTATGGACATACGGCGGCACAGATCCGCCAGATGTTGGACGAAGTGGGAATCCGAGCGATTTCCGCCCACATTCCCTACGTGGAATTGATAGCCGACATGGAGGGGATCGTCGATCAGTATATGGCCATCGGCTGCGAATATATTGTCATCCCCTATCTGAATGATGAGTACCGTCCGGGCGTAGAGAATTTCGGCCAGGTTTTAGAGTCAATTGCGAAGCTGGGATCCGTGTGCAGGCGGAAGGGCGTCACCCTTCTATACCATAACCATGATTTTGAGTTTATCACGATGGAAGATGGCTCCTTTGGCCTGGATTATATGTATTCCCACATTTCGCCGGAGTATTTGCAGACGGAGCTGGACTGCTGCTGGGTGAAGGTCGCGGGGCAGGATCCGGCCGCCTATGTCAGAAAGTATGCAGGGCGTTGTCCCGTTGTCCATCTGAAGGATTACCGGGGAGAGAAATCGGAACATATGTATGAGCTCATCGGCTTAGAGGAGGAGACAAAGGTGGAGGTGAAAAACACCTTCGAGTTCCGCCCCGTCGGGTATGGAGTCCAGGATATCCCCTCGATCCTTGCCGCGTCTGTGGAGAGCGGCGCCAATTGGGTCGTGGTGGAGCAGGATGTCTCCCCGGACCGCCCTCCGATGGAGGCGGCCGCCGCCAGCCGCGCATATTTAAAATCCCTTGGCTGGTAAGAAACTTGGCGTTAGAAAAGCGGTATAGCATCTCTATGTTATACCGCTTTTCCCACGTAGTGCGCCAATATAAATCAACCCCTGTGCATTACCCTCGTTTTTTATAAACGATGATCTCCGGGTCAGAGCCATTATCGCCGTATTCGCAGACCAAAAGATAGTTTTCATCCGCAGTTAAGCCGTAGCATCTGTCGCTGTTCTTCTTGCAAACCTGATTGCCAAGGTATAGCTTGTCATCATCCCAAAATTTGACACATTGCCCGCTTGGCAGCGTATATTGCAGGTTTACGAAAGAACCTCTGAGTATACATAGATCGGAAACCTCTTCCATATCTTCGATGCCAAGGGCGTTATATTCGCGGATTAGCTCTTCCTTCAGTCTGCAAGGAGACGCAAAGGCTTTTCCGCAGTTGTCGCACCCTTTTTTCTGGCAGCACTCCGCAATGATGCATTCACCGCCAAACGGCTTGCCGTCTGTCTCAGCACATCCGAACTCCGCTTTTAAGCGGAGCTGTTACAGTGAAATGCTCATGGCTTCCTTGACTTTCTTTACGGTTTCATCTCCGACCTTGTTGGCCTTCTCGCTGCCAGACACGATGATATCCCGTACCTCGTCCCTGTGTGCCTCATAGTACGCCCGCTTTTCCCGGAAGGGATCGAGCATGGCGTTTAATTTTTCGGACAGCTGTTTCTTACAGGCGACACATCCGATGGACGCGCTGCGGCACATGGAACAGATATTGTCATAGTCTTCGCCGTTAAACACCTTGTGGTATTGGCTGACCATACAGACATCGGGGTTGCCGGGGGTCTTGACAGATATGCGGTTCGTATCCGTGATGGCGGAGCGAACCTTTTCTGTGACAACCTGAGGGGCATCGGAGAGATAGATGGCATTCCCCAGGCTTTTGCCCATTTTGCTGTTGCCGTCAAGGCCAGCCAGCCGGGGGCAATCGCTCAACATGGCCTGCGGTTCCTTCAGCGTGTCCCCATACATGTCATTGAAGCGGCGGACGATCTTGCGCGTCAGCTCCATGTGGGGGAGTTGGTCTTCCCCCACCGGCACCAAATCCGCGTTGCAGAAGGTAATATCCGCGGACTGGCTGACCGGATAGCCCAGGAACCCATAGGTGAGATCGTCATAGCCATACTGTTTTGCCTCGGTCTTGATCGTTGGGTTGTGGCGGAGCACATTGACAGACACCAACATGGAATAGAAGACTGTGAGCTCTGCGATAGCGGAGATCTGAGATTGGAGAAACAAGGTCACACGCTCCGGATCCAAACCGACGGAGAGATTGTCGATGGCGACATCATAGATGCTATTGTGGATCAAGCCGGGATTTTCAAAGTGCGTCGTCAGCGCCTGGACATCCGCAAGCAGAATAAAGGTATCATAGTCGTGCTGAAGTCGAACGCGGTTTTGTAGGCTTCCCACGTAATGGCCTAA
>JAHZBS010000264.1 GCA_019423265.1 Clostridiales bacterium | reverse complement strand
CCTGTCACTGCTCTTACATCTATACGGATGAGCTTCTCCCCGACAGCGGCGCAGGTAAAGGGCCCTATTCGCAAAATTGTTGGGCCTTCGGATTGGCACAGCTTTTCTCTTCGGTATCCCCTGAAATGACAGAAGAATTTGAGCTCCCCTACATTTCGCGGATGGCTGAGTCTTTTGGCATGATCTATTATGGCTGCTGCGACCGGCTCGACGACCGGCTTGATATCATCAAGCGCATTCCCCATCTAAAAAAAGTCTCGTGCAGTCCCTGGAGCCATGTGGATGCCTTCGCGGAAAAGATCGGGCCAAGCCTCGTAATGTCCAACAAGCCGAACCCCGCCTACGTGGCCGCCCATGATTTTGACTGTGACCTTGTGCGGCAGGATCTTCAAAGGACCTACGACGCCGCGAAGCGAAACCATGTTAATCTGGAATTCATTTTAAAGGATATCTCTACTACACGCCATGAACCGGAACGCCTTCGCCAGTGGGCGGAGATTGCCATGGAAGTGGCGTGTCAGTAATACCTATACAACAAAAAAGCTGTTGCATCCATGGGGATTCCCACAAATGCAACAGCCCTCACCCGTCCTTAACGCGCCGCCAGGACAGAGGCCTCATACTTTTTCACATCATTCAGCCAGTCAAGACCAACCCCCGCATTTTTCTCAGCACAGTAATAATCCCAAACCAGGCTAAAGGCCGAGGCTCTAAACTCTTGAGCCATGGCAAGGCGCGCGGTCACATCTCCGTCAGCCTCCGCCTTCTTCATCAAGTCAACCGGCTGCAACAAGGCTGCCAGCATAGCCTTTCTCGTATTGCGCAGGCCGATGATCCACGCCGCGATGCGGTTGATGGAGGCATCGAAGAAGTCCGTGGCGATGTAGGTATCTTGTAGCTTTCCAAGGCGAACCAGCTCTTCCATGATGGACTTCGTCTCATCGTCGATGGCCACCACGTGATCCGAATCCCAGCGGACAGGCCGGGACACATGCAAAAGAAGGGAATCAGAAAATGCAAAGATCGCGCCCAGCTTGGCCGATACCACCTCCGTGGGGTGGAAATGACCTGTATCCAGCGTCAAGATAATGTGATCCACCGCCTTCGACATAACATATCCCATACAGAACTCGTGGGAGCCCACCGTATAACTCTCGGCGCCGATGCCAAAAACTTTCGACTCGATGCCATCGACAACGCCCCGGACATCCTTCGTCGCCTCAAAAATCTGGTCATAGCTGTCCTTCATCCGCAGTCTCGGTCCGAGGGTGTCAATGGGAAATTCTTTGTCGCCATCGGGCGTCCAGTGATTGATCACACAGGGCTTCCCTGTTCTCTGATAGAAGTAGTCTCCGATCCTGCGGCAGCGGATGCCATGCTCAATCCAAAATTTCCGTACCTCCTCGTCGGCGGCAGACAGCGTTCCGGCATCGCTCTTAGGATGGGAGAAATACGTTGGATTAAAATCCAAACCGATCCCCTTCTCGACAGCCCAATCCGCCCACTTTTCAAAATGCTTCGGCTCAATCTCATTGCGGTCCACAAAGGTATCCGCTTCCAAGTAGCTGGCATGGAGATTGACCTTCTTCACACCAGGAATATACTGCATCGCAAATTCCATATCAGCGCGAAGCTCCTCCGCCGTCCTCGCCTTGCCTGGATAATCGCCCGTGGCCTGAATCCCGCCGGTCAAGCCCCCCTCCTTCTTCTCAAAACCTCCCACATCATCGCCCTGCCAGCAATGCATGGAAAGCGGTATGCTGTCGCAGATCGCCATCGCCTTCTCCACATCGACGCCATACTGGGCAAAGATTTCCTTTGCGACGGCAAAGCCTTTTTTCACATCATACATCGTTTCACTCCACCTTTCGTAAAGATTTGTTATGGTCAGTATACCCGATCCAAAAAAAGAAAACAACGACGCTATTTTATATTATTAGCGTCGTTATTTTCCATCAGCTTGGCGCCGTTTTGAAAACGCCTGCGGTACTCCTTGGGACTCATTCCGTACGCTTCCCTGAAAATACGGTAAAAATAACTCGTATTATCATATCCAATGGCATATATAATACTGGCGACGGGCAGATCCGTATCCCGCAGATAGGCCCCTGCTCGGTCCAGGCGGACGCGCTGCAAGAGCTCTTTAAAGGTATGACCGCTGCCGTTTTTGATCATTTTGCTCAGAGTGGACAATGGCTGATGTAGAACCGCCGCGATCTCCGAGAGCCGCGCCGTCTGATACTGGGTCTCGACGTACTCCAACACCCGCGTCATCATGTGATTATACTGCTGCTGAGCATAGCCCTGTTCCACCTTATCGGCGTAATTCGCCAACTGCAAAAATAATAGCCCCACCGTCGTCTGATTGATCTGCTGATCATGGGGTTGCTTGTGTACGATGGACCACACCAAGTTTTCCACCAAATTCTGAACCGGCAGCACATCCGCCACCTTAAAATGTAGAAACCCACCGCTTCCATCGTCCCGATACAGCGTGCTGATGATAAACCCATACAGCATAGATTCCTGCCCGAGCATGCGCAGCGCCCCGTCCAGAAATTCCGGCAGTACGATAAAGTTCACCCCAATATCGGACCTCGACGCGGGGAGAATTTCATGGGAGGACCGCTGGTTCAACATCAGCAGATCCCCCTGTTCCAAGGTTACGTGGATTCCTCCATTGATCACATGGTGAGTGCTTCCCCTGCACATATACATGATCTCCACATAATTGTGGGTATGGGCTGGAAAAGGCGTAAACCGAGTGTGAGGCCGTATATCGATCAGCTTGCCTTTGCCCAGCATCTTCTTGCTGTCCACGATAAAGGCTTTGCCGCTGGTGTACAGTTCCTTTTCAATTCCCTGGGCCCCATCTAGGATCCTCTGCTCCTCCGGCGTCACAGGCTCAAGAAGAGCCATCAGCTCCTCATTCATCCTCTCACCCCGGATTCTTCCCGCTCTCTTTCTCTTTGGGCAAGCCCTTCGCCTTCCGCTTCCTCCGCAGCCCGCCCAGGACAAACAGCGCCGTTGTCAAAATGACGAGGATGACGGCGGCGATGGTGATCCACCGATAGCTTCTGGCAAGGAAAAATCCCCATTGCGATGGAGCGTACAATAGATTTTCCCCGAATACCGCCATCTGCGCATAGACCGCAAAACACACCGTCACAATGGTGATTGCCAGTAGAATGGCCTTAACGATTTTCATTTTGCCGCTTCCTCCTTTTGACGCCGCGGATAAACAGAATCAGATACAGGACAAGGAGCACGAGAAACACGGCTCCGCCAATGATCCAATACATGGCGTGTCCCCCCTGTACCGTGCGGGTGATCACCGCTGTATACTGGGTTTCGTTTCCAGCCGCATCCTTTGCAATAAGCGTCACTTGATTTTCCCCGAGGGATAGGTCGCAGCGGATGTTGAAATACCCTTTGATCATGGACATCTCCTGTCCGTTGAACAAGAGCTGCGCGCCTTGCTCCGAATGTCCCTCCAGATAGAGATACGAATCCGATGTCTT
>JAHZBS010000263.1 GCA_019423265.1 Clostridiales bacterium | reverse complement strand
CACTTCTGGTGTGATCATCGGTGGAAGGCCTCTCTATCTTCTCTATTTTTATATATTACTACATGGATACTTTTATTATATCATCCATCTGTTTTTCCTGCAAGACCTGTTCTCAAGCGATCAATGATAGAATTCTATTGCCTTCTTGTGAAAAGCCTCCAGCGCCTCATATTCTAAGGCATATTGGGCTTGCAAATAATCGATAATCCTAAGGTAAATGGCCGTATCCCCTGTCTGCGAATATTTCAGGGAAAGCGAATGGATTTTTTTCATTTGAGAGACACACTCCTCATATTGAGCATAGCAGGTGCGCATAGGGACCGCTGTCTCCTCTGCATTCAGAAAGCCCGTGTGATGGAGAAACCATGCCATAGACCGCAACAAAATGGAGCGATGCTCACAGAATTTTAAGAGTATCAGCGAATACGTATGATGTTCCTCAGCCTCAGGGCTTAGGGTTGCCATCTGGATCAATTTATCTCGCAGCGCGAGAAGGGTATAGATGCCACAATGATATACAATCGGGTCTCCCCTTTCCCCCTGTTTGGAATACCCGTTTTTGATTACCGTTCCCACTTTCCATTCCCTCTCGATCTTTCTCAAGAAATCATAGCAGGCATTATCATTGCGATAGTCTATATTTAAAGATATGCGGGTGACGAGAAAATACCACATTCTCCGAGAATACCGCAACTCTGGGCTCTCCCTGAATAATTCCCAGACCGACGTATAATTCTCCAAAAGAAGATCATACACAATTTCGTATTCCTTTCCCCCATTTGCACAGTAGAATATCCTTTTCGTCTCATCATACCCATAGATCAGCACCTCATGGATATAGGGAGCCTCGTGCTCCGTGTCATTAAGTAGCGTTGTAAAATTCAGGTATATGATAATATATCGCCCTTCGTCTATCTCCCGCTCAATCCGATCCAGGATATCGCCGGGCTTCGGTTCTTGGACCTCCGATATCTGTAGGATGTCACCAAAATAGGACAACGGATACATTTCACCGTTTTCTCCAAAACAGGAGTGAACTCCATTCTCCGACAGAAATACATCCAACCTCTTCGAGGCAAACCACTCCTCAATCCTCGGATGTGTTTGAATCACCACCATTTTGTAAAATGTCCAGCACTCCGATACAATCTCTGGCTGCAAAACAACCGGCAGCTTATACATCTGACCACCTCCATATGGAAAATGCTTTGTCACACCTCCAGTATAGAAGGATGTAATTCGATGATCAATTTACTACTGTTCACCATAAATAAAGCCTTCGCGTTCGGGATGGAAACGAGTGTTTCCCAGAGACGCATCGTCACCGCTTACCTCACCTCAACGCCATGCTCGGCAAACCATGGCACTACAAAAGGCGTTTCATACTCGATTCTTCCGATCCGGTCAAACTTATTCCTTTGTCAAGGTACATCAACGGAAGCTGTTATTAAAATTCTGCGTCTAAAAATTAAAAATTGCCCCGCCCTGAGAACTGGGAAATCCAGCATCCACAGGGCAAGGCATTAGGCAGTCTCCATATGAAAAAAGGATCTTTTAAAACTGTAGCTTTTCTCCGTCTGAACCGGCATGAAAAAACATAACATAATAGATTGGGATATAGGTGATCTTTCCCTTACTGGAAATCTCACGCTCGTTAGATACTACAAACGCTTTCTTGATATGGTAATCTTCGTTCTGGACAAAAGTATTGAGCGCACTGTGTACCGTGTAATCTTTTCCTGATTTTACTTCAATGGGTACAGCGGAAAGACTGCCGTAGTCGTCAATCAGATAGTCCACCTCTCCCTTGCTGCGGTTATCGTAATAAAACAGCTTGTAACCATGAGCAATCAGTTCGCTGGCAACCACTGTTTCATAGACCGAACCAAGATTGATACTTTTTTCATCGTCCAATATTGCCCGGATATTGTTGCCGTAAAGAATGCCGGTAAGAATCCCCACATCGTTGAGATATAGCTTGAGCAAATTTTTGCCGGATGATTCAATCAGTGGGAAAACAGGATTAGATATCGCCTGTACATTGAGAGCGATTCCGGCGCTGATTAGATACTCAAACTCGTCGCTGTAATTTTGGAAGGTCTTTCCCTTTTTATTCTCAATGTTCTGCGCTACAACACGCTTCTTCTTATTCTCCATATTGGAAGGAATAAGGTCGTAAATCCTGCGGATTTTTAGTTTGTTTTCTTCATCGTACTTGGAAGCGTCGGCAGCATAATAGTCGTGGATCTCGCTTTGGATTTCCCGTACAGACTGGATATTTTTTTCACTGAGGTAAGAATTGATGGCATCCGGCAGTCCACCCACCAGCAAATACTTGCGGAACAAATCCATCATCTTATTGTGCATTGATTCGTCCAGTGCTTCCAGCCGCTCAAACTTTTTGCGCATGGAGGAAATGGCAATCTCATTCATTCCGTTTGCATACAGGAACTCTTCAAAATCGAGAGGGAACATCCGCACCTTGCGGATGCTGCCCATCGGGATCGAGGTGGTTTGCGATAGTGTGACGCCGAGCAGGGAGCCACTGGCGATATAGGTAAAGCGGTTATCCTGCGACAAAAATTTTAGCAGTGTAAGCAGATGCGGATAGGCTTGGATTTCGTCAAGAAAAATCAGGGTATTTTCCTTATCTTTCATCTTGCTGCCGGCAAGCATACTCACCTGCAAATAGAAGTCCTCCACCGTTTTGGTATTGGCAAAGAGCCGGTCGCCTAAAGAATCCTCCACCATATTGATTTCAATAAAGTTTTCAAAAAGCCTTTCGCCTACATAACGGATAATATACGTCTTACCAACCTGACGGGCTCCGTCAATCAAAAGAATTTTTTTCGAGCCGGATTGTAAATGCGCTTCAATCAGCGATTCGATTTTGCGGTATAACATAAGAGCCCTCCTTTTAAACTTTTCAAATATATTATATCGCACATCAATATACTTTTCAATATAAAATATCTGACAAATTTATGACTTTTCAAAAACCCTTCATCTAAATTGTAGCCGTCAATATAAGTAGACACAGTGCTGGATTTATTTTGGTAGAGATGTCAAACATGTATTGTATTACAACAAGCCAAAGAGGTGATGCTTAAGAACGCAGGTACACTACAGAACACATGAAGTAAGTAAGGTCAGCCTTATGTCGCACACTATCCATAGTATATCAGCACTCTATGGAAAATGTAAGCACTTTGACTTCAGGTCTGCCATAGGGGACGGTCACTCAAGTTTTATTCCAGAAATAAAAAAAGCGGCAACCACCTACTCTCCCAGGCAGTCACCCACCAAGTACCATCGGCCGTCTATGGCTTAACTTTCGTGTTCGGGATGGAAACGAGTGTTTCCCATAGACGCATCGTCACCGCTTACCTCCCCGAGTTGGGCTCGAACCAACAACCCTCCGGTTAACAGCCGGATGCTCTACCATTGAGCTATCGAGGATCATCTATTCTCTTGTCTTTCCCAGTCTACTTCCCTAGGAACTCTCAAAATTGCACATTGAAGGGAAAAAAGAAACAACCAAAGGTCTTCTCCA
>JAHZBS010000262.1 GCA_019423265.1 Clostridiales bacterium | reverse complement strand
GGAGCTAGTTGCCTATGGGAGAGAGCTGGAACAGAGCCATCACAAGAAATTCCGCTTTACCCTGACGACAAACGGCATTTTGCTGAATGATGAGATCATGGACTACCTCAACGAGAATATGGACAACGTGGTTTTGTCGATAGACGGCAGGCAGGAGGTCCATGACCGGATGCGCCCCACGCCCAATGGGAAGGGCAGCTACGGCTTGATTCTTGACAAGTTCAAGAAGATGGCCGAGCTGAGAGGGCAGACCCGATACTATGTCCGGGGGACCTTTACCCGTGAAAATCTAGATTTTGCCAAGGATGTGCTGCATCTGGCCGACGAAGGATTTCAGCAGATCTCCATTGAGCCGGTGGTGGCTGACGGCAGAGAAACTTACGCCCTTCGGGATGAGGATCTGCCCAAGCTGGAGGAGCAATATGAGTTCCTGGCGAGGGAGATGCTGGCGAGAGAAGAGCGAGGCGATGGATTCACCTTTTTTCACTTTATGATGGATCTGAGTCAGGGACCTTGCATCGTGAAGCGGCTCAGCGGCTGTGGCTCCGGCTGTGAATATTTGGCGGTCCACCCCAGCGGGGATCTATATCCATGCCATCAGTTTGTCGGGCAGGAAGAGTTCCGGATGGGCAGCGTGTTTGAGGGAGTGACGCGGAGAGATCTGCTGGACCGCTTCAGAGGGGTGAATGTGTACTCTAAGCCGGGCTGTCAGGATTGCTGGGCCAAGTTCTACTGTAGCGGCGGCTGCGCCGCCAATGCCTGGCAATTTGCCCACGACTTGCACGGAAATTATGAGCTGAGCTGCCATCTGGAGCGCAAGCGGCTGGAGTGCGCGCTGATGATGCAGTGCTATCGCGCCTAATCCGACACAAAAAATGGCAAGCTTAAAAAGTTTTTTGACAAAGGTTGACAATATTAGGCCCTAGAGTCTATAATAAATAGATCAGTATGACCTAAAAATGAGGAGGAGCTTAAGAGGATGAAGAGTCTTAAGAATGTTTTTATCTTGCTGCTTACCTTGCTCATCATCGCCGGGTCTGCCATCGTTACGTTTGTTGGCATTGGCAGCCGGGGCGGAGATTATAGCGACCGATTCGGAGTTCTAAACATCAAGCTGGGCCTTGATCTGGCCGGGGGCGTCAGCATTACCTATCAAGCGGAGGAGGGAAGTAATCCCTCATCGAGTCAGATGGAAGGCGCGCTGGCTGTCATCCAGAATCGACTGGACTCCAAGGGGTATACGGAGGCGCAGGCGTATCTGGACGGAACGGACCGGATCCGGGTGGAGATCCCGGGCGTGAAGGATGCCAGCGCGGCGGTTGAGGACATCGGCAAGACCGCGATGCTGACTTTTGTCGGGTTTGATTGGGATGACATCAAGGACAGCAGCATCATGGACAAATACTATGACCTGTACGTACAGGACGCCATCGCGGCGTTGAAAGAACAGGACGGGGAGGACGCAGAGTACAGCGAGGACGAGCTGTTGAAGGAGGCCAAGACGTATCTTCCGCAGCAGGCGTACTATACAGTTATGACCTACCCCGAGATCTTGACGGATGCCCTGGAGGCGGGTCTGGCGGAGGAAGTCCTCACAGGATCCGATGTGGATGATGCCAGCTATCAGCGGGGACAGCTTTCCCAGAACGGCGCAGTACAGTCCTATGTCAAGCTGGAGCTGAATTCGGAGGGCAAGGAGAAGTTTGCGGAGGCGACGGAAAAATATAAGGGCAAGTACATCGCCATCCGGCTAGACGAAACCGTGTGCAGCATGCCCACTGTCAATTCCGTCATCACCGACGGCGTGGCGCAGATCACAGGCATGTCCGGCGAAGAGGAGGCCAAGAGCCTGGCCGCTGATATCCGCGGCGGTGCTCTGCCGGTGCGCTTGGTGGACATTGAGCACAACAGCGTAGGCGCTACGCTGGGGCAGGATGCCATGCAGACCAGCGTGACGGCGGCTATCATTGGCTTTATTCTGATTTTGATCTTTATGATCGTCTATTACCGCATTCCGGGGGTGGCTGCCTCCATTGCGCTGCTCTTCTATATCACGCTGGAATTATTCTTTATCAATCTTCTGGACATTACACTGACACTGCCGGGCATCGCCGGTATCATTCTGTCCATTGGAATGGCCGTAGACGCCAATGTCATTATCTTTGCCCGCATCAATGAAGAGCTGCGGGGCGGCCGGGGTCTTCTGGTGTCCATCGAGTCCGGATTCAAAAAGGCATTGTCAGCCATCTTGGACGGCAACGTGACCACTCTGATTGCAGCGGCGGTTCTCTGGTTCCTGGGGAGCGGTACGATCAAAGGGTTTGCCCAGACACTTGCGCTAGGCATTGTGATATCCATGTTCACGGCGCTGGTTGTCACCCGCCTGTTGCTCAAGCAGAGTGTGGCCCTGATTTCAAAGAATCCGAAGCTGTATCGGTCGATACGCGGTAAGAAAGCCTAAGGAGGTGGGAACGATGAAAGTAATAGAACGCACTAAAATCTGGTATACGATTTCCATCGCCATTATCCTGGTAGGCGCTGCATTTTTGATTTTTCGCGGTATGAACTTCGACATAGAGTTTGCCGGGGGTACGATGGTGCAGATCGACATTGGACAGGAGTTTGACGCGCGCAGCGATATTGAACCCATCGTCCGGGAGATTACCGGCGATACCAACCCGCAGGTGCAGAAGGTAAGCGGTACAGGCGGCGCAACGCAGGTCTCCATCAAGGTCAAGGAGATCACCACAGAGCAGATCGACCAGCTGTACACTGCCATTGCAGAAAAATACGGCCTGGATACGGTGGACAACGCCAATCTGGTAAGTCATTCCAGCATCAGCCCTACGGTCAGCGGGGAGATGCAGAAGACGGCGGTGATCGCCACCAGCGTGGCGGCGCTGCTGATGCTCCTCTACATCACGTTCCGGTTTAAGGATTGGCGGTTTGGACTCAGCTCGATTATTGCGCTTCTCCACGACGTTCTGATTGTGATGGCCATGTATGCCATCTTCCAGATCCCGGTCAATAACACGTTTATCGCGGCGATTTTGACCATCGTTGGGTATTCCATCAACAATACCATCGTGGTGTTCGACCGAATCCGAGAGAATACCCGGTTATACCGGCAGGATCAGCTGAATCAGCTGTGCGACGACAGCATTATGCAGACTTTGAGCCGGTCCATCAACACCTCCCTGACCACCATCGTCATGGTTCTCGTGCTGTTCATCCTCGGTGTCCAGTCGGTTCGCTGGTTTGCATTTCCCCTGTTGGTCGGATTTCTGGCCGGAACGTACTCGTCGATTTTCATTGCAAGCCCTACCTGGGTTTTGTTAAAAAGGATTGGAAGGAAAGGGAAGAAGGGCGGCCAAGCTGTGAAACAGGTGAAACACGCATAGGAAATATACGAATTGCGCTTCGTCAGGTTTGGAGGAATCCAGACCTGACGTTTTCTGTGGGATGGGAAATGGGAGATCTGTGTCTATGAATGGAGCCAATGTGAAAAATAAGCTCGAAAAGCTTATTTTTCACACGGCTATTTGTGCCGGAGCG
>JAHZBS010000261.1 GCA_019423265.1 Clostridiales bacterium | reverse complement strand
CCCGCCGGGACCTGCACTTTTTTTCCGTCGATTGTTATGTTTATCATGTTGGACATCGCTATCTGTCACTCCTTCCTAGTGTTTCACAATGGCGCCGAACTTACAGCGGTCCATGCACGCGCCGCACTTGATACACTTATCCTGATCAATGGCGTGGGGCTTGCGGACCTCACCGGAAATTGCCCCGACAGGACAATTGCGGGCGCAAAGGGTACAGCCTTTACACTTATCAGCCTCGATGAAGAATTTCAACAGCGCCGTACATTTTCCAGCCGGACAGCGCCCTTCCTTCACATGGGCCATGTATTCATCTTCAAAAGCAGCCAGCGTGGAGAGAACTGGATTCGGAGCCGTCTGTCCCAAACCGCACAGTGCCGTATCCTTGATAACCTGACTGATCCGCTTGAGTTCTTTTACATGCTCTTCCGTACCTTTCCCCTGGGTAATATCCTTCAGCAGCTCGGACAAACGCTTTGTTCCAACACGACAGGGAGTACACTTGCCACAGGATTCCTCTTCTGTGAACTCCAGATAGAATCTTGCAACCGACGGCATACAGTCGTCCTCATCCATGACGATCATACCGCCGGAGCCCATCATGGATCCCCTTGCCACTAGGTTGTCAAAATCGATGGGGGTATCGAGATCTTTCTCTGTGAGACATCCGCCGGAGGGTCCGCCGGTCTGTACCGCTTTGAACTTCTTACCGTTTTTGATGCCGCCGCCGATATCATAGATGACTTCCCGCAGGGTTGTCCCCATGGGCACCTCGATAAGTCCCACATTGTTGATCTTGCCGGCCAGCGCAAACACCTTGGTTCCTTTGCTCTTCTCGGTGCCAATTTTATTGAACCAATCGGCGCCCTTCAGGAAGATGACGGGGACGTTAGCGAATGTTTCCACGTTGTTGACGTTGGTAGGTTTGTTCCAGTATCCGTGCTCCGCGGGGAACGGTGGCTTTGTCGTCGGCTCACCGCGATTTCCTTCCATGGAGCGCAGGAGGGCCGTCTCCTCGCCGCAGACAAACGCCCCAGCGCCGAAGGTGATCTCAATGTCAAAGCTGAAATCAGTGCCCAGAATGGAGTCCCCCAAAAGTCCATATTCTCTCGCGGATGCGATGGCGTTCTCCAGACGCTTGATGGCCAGCGGGTACTCTGCACGGATATAGACACGCCCCTGGGACGCCCCGATGGCATACCCACAGATTGCCATTGCCTCCACGACACTGTGAGGATCTCCTTCCAGAATGGAACGATCCATGAAAGCGCCGGGATCCCCTTCGTCGGCGTTACATACGACATATTTCTGGTCTGCATCGTTGGCTCTCGCCAGCTGCCATTTCAGGCCGGTGGGGAATCCCGCTCCGCCTCGACCGCGCAGCCCAGACTTTTTCACTTCCTCGATAACCTGCTCCGGCGTATACTCGGTGAGACATTTGGCCAGCGCCTGATAGCCGTCCCGCCCGATGTACTCCTCAATATTATCGGGATCGATGAAACCGCAGTTGCGCAGCGCTATCCGCATCTGTTTTTTATAGAAATCCATATGCTTCGCATCGGAAATATGTTGTTCTTTTTCCGGGTCCATATAGAGAAGCCTCTCCACCTTCCGGCCCTTGACGATATGTTCTGCGACGATCTCCTTCGCATCCTCAGGCTTGACCTGTGTATAAAACGTGTTGTCGGGAAGAATTTTCACAATGGGACCTTTTTCACAGAAGCCAAAACATCCTGTCTTCAACACTTTGACTTCGTCCTCCATACCGGCCGACTTGAGCTCCGCTATGAGATTATCCACAATATCACTGGAATTGGAAGACAGACATCCTGTTCCTCCGCATACCAGCACATGCATTTTTGTATCAGCCATGAATGATTAAACCTCCTATTCCTCAATGGTTTTATGGGTTACGGGGATGATGCCGTCTACGAGTTCACCATTTTTGATGGTTTTTTCGATGATCTCATGGACTTTATCCGCATCCACGTTTCCATAAACCACCGGCTCTTGACCTGGGATTGTAATTTCCACAGTCGGCTCAGCATAGCAGTATCCCATACAGCCCGTCTGGGTTACCACTGTATTCTCAATATTTTGGCGCTCCAGCTCCTCGATAAATTCCGTCATGACCTCCCTCGCACCCGCGGCAATACCGCATGTCGCCATGGCCACCCGAACCTGAATCATCTGTTCGATATTGTCGCCCTTTACCCGCAGGGATACGTTGTTCTGGGCTTGCTCCCTGAGCTTTTTAAGTTCCTCTAAGGATTTGATCTTCGCCATTGTACAGCCTCCTTTATTCGCACTCGTTCAAAATATCATCGACGGATTCTGGCGTGACTCGTCCGTACACCTTATCTCCGATCATGACAACAGGCGCCAACCCGCAAGCGCCCACGCAGCGCAGCGAACGCAGGGAAAATTTCCCATCCATCGTCGTCTCCCCGGTCCCGATTCCAAGCTTCTTGGTGAGGGCTTCCAGCACCCTCTCCGCTCCGCGGACATAGCAGGCGGTTCCCATACATACAGAGATATCATATTTTCCTTTTGGCTTCATGGTGAAGTAGGAATAGAAGCTGACGACGCCGTATACCTTGGATACGGGGATATTCAGCTTCCTCGCAACGAAGACCTGTACCTCTCTGGGCAGATATCCAAAGATGCCCTGAGCCCTGTGTAGGACGCGAATCAATTCACCTTTGGTCGTTGGCAGGGACTCAATAAACGCTTCCAGCTCAGCGTATTTTTCTTTGTCCTCTCCATTACAGCAATTACATGCCATGATTTGTACCTCCTTAATATTTGTACGTCTATAACTGGGTTTGCGGCTTGGCCGCTATTGACACAGACTGCGCGTCAGATCGCAGCCCTTGTGTTCAACAATTGGATAACCTCCGCCGCCGTCTTCGCTTCAAGGTCCAAGACATTGGAAACGATCCCAATGTGCCCCAGCTCATGGGCATCGGAATTCTGAAGAATCCTGTGGCGTGGATACCGCGTCTCATACTCGCTCCGCGGCGCATACATAGAAATCTCTAGGGTGGCCAGGTCCAGGTCCTCCGGGATAAATCCCAGATTTGACAGAATACTGTTGCTCTTCCGGTCAATATGCGCCGGAAGCATGGCCCCGCCCAGCTGTCTTGTCAGCCCGAACACGTCCTCAACGGTCAGACTGGTGGCAAATCCCAATAGCTTATCACAATATCCCATCACCTCGTCATCTTCGCTGAGAAAGCGCTGTCTTTGCAAAATCTTTGGCGGCGCTTGCCGTCCTGGCAGATGAGCATAGACTTCCCTCTGCAAAATAAGCGCCCGATCCAGCTCACCAAACAGAGCCAGCACATGGACCTCTTCCCTCGTCTGCACTTCCAGTCCCGGAACAACCACCAGATCTGTTCCCTCGGCGGCTTTCATGACTACCTCCGCGTTTCCACAGGAGTTATGATCCGTTACCGCGATTACGTCAAGCTCCGCCAGGAGTGCCATATTGACGATATTATTTGGCGTCATGTCCTCCTGGGCGCAGGAGGATAACGCTGTATGTATGTGCAGATCACCACAAATTCTCAAGCGCTACCCCTCATTATATCAAATTTTTTA
>JAHZBS010000260.1 GCA_019423265.1 Clostridiales bacterium | reverse complement strand
TATCCATCCGCCTCTAGCATTTGCGCAATCCCATATCCAATGCCACTGGCTCCGCCGGTTACAACCGCTGTTTTCATGATACTGTATCTCCCTCCGATCCTATGATACCTCTATTATACCGTCCGCCTGAGACAGCCGCAACCGTCAAAACTTGTTTATTTGTATGAATTTCTTGTGTCCGGTCCCAGGTACCGGTTTATCTCCTGTCAATTTCTATTATAGAAATGACAAGAATGGTTGTCAAGACGCCGCGATCCGTGTATAATCAGATGAGAACAGACCTTTAAATCCTTATCGGAAGAGGTGAGCCTTATGCCCGACACAAAAATTATCAGCGCGTACATTCGAAATATCTATCCGCAGCTCTTTTCCAATGAAAAGGTAATCGCGGAATTTATATTGGAGCAACCGGACTCCTTTCTGTCCCTTCCCACCGCCAAGCTGGCAG
Source organism: Clostridiales bacterium (assembly GCA_019423265.1). The sequence continues at coordinate 3,173 of JAHZBS010000260.1, read as the reverse complement.
AAAAAATGGGTGTCTCCGGGTCCAGCATCGTCCGGTTCTGTCAAAAGATGGGGTTTGAGGGCATCAGCGACTTTCGGCTGGCCCTTGCAAGACAGCACGAAGCTTCGGCTGCAATGGCCTTTGGCGGTATTATGCCCGATGACACGCCGGAGCTTGTCGCGCAGAAAATTTTCTCCTCCAACATTAAAACCCTTTCGGATACCATCGCCATGTTGGACACCCATGCTCTGCACAAGGCGGTGGAACACCTGCAAACGGCCCGTCGGATTGAACTGTACGGGCTTGGTTCTTCCTCCACGCTGGCTATGGATGCGTATCTTCGGCTGATCCGGGCCGGATATCCCGCTTATGGCGTCACAGACCCTTACATGATGCGGCTTTCTGCATCCTCTCTCGCAGAGGATTGCTGTGTCATCGGAATCTCCCATACCGGGCGAACCCGGGATGTGATCGACACCATGCGGATCGCCCATGAGGCTGGCGCTTTTGTGATCGGCATAACCAGCCACGTGAAGACGCCGGTGACGCAAACCTGCGATGTCGTCCTCTCCATCTATTCCGACGAGGCGTACATCATGACGGAAGCCGTGTCCTCCCGAATCGCACACATCGCACTCTTGGACACTCTCTGCGCCTGCCTGACTGTACAGCGCCAGGACAACGAACAGCAGATTCGCCGGTCCAACGCCCTGATGGATGAGCTGCGCTTTTAATATAATGAAATCACCCCTTCCCCAAAATTTTCTTTCAGCAAATTGACTTTAGCTTATTTCTATTATATAATACATACCTGTCTGGAGGACCGTTTTTCGCTGTCGGTTTGGTGCCCGGACGGTATGTTGCCGGTAAAATACTATAAAGTATAAAGGATGGACATCATGAACATTATGATTCAAACTCCATATGCCCAGGCAGATCGCTATACGGGTATCTGGGCTAATGAAGAAGAACGGATCAATTTTCGAAAAGAACCGGATCGGGCGCTTCGCTGCACCATCTCCTTTGCGGCAATGCAATTGAAAGAGTATCTAGTAAAGATGCTTCCCCACGCCTCCATCACCTTTTCGAATCAAGCGGCGGCGAACACAGATATTTTGGTAAGTCTGGAAAAGATCAGCGGGGACTGTGATGACGAATATCACCTGATCCCCCTTTCCGGGCCGTCCGGCGTTCGTATCGAGGGGTGCTCTCGCCGGAGTATTTTGTACGGCGTCTACGAATTTCTTAAGCTTCAGGGCTGGCGCTGGTACTATCCCGATGAGGGCGGCGAAATCGCGCCTCCTCTCCGCGATCAACTCCATCTCCCGGAAATGCCTCTGGTGTTCAAGCCAGCCATGGATTTTTCCCGTGGCTTCGACCTCTCTGAGTCCTACGCCTACACGTCGCGGCCCTTTCTCATGTGGATGATCCGCAATCGAATGAATGTTGCCATCTGCCGGGAACCTACGGCGGCGTTGTCCCGAAAGCTCGGATTTATCTCCAAGTACGGCGGCCACATCTTTGAATCCATATTGGCCCCTGACAAACCTTGGGATAACGGGCGAGATCTGTTCGACACCCATCCGGAATGGTATGGATTGCCGGAAAATGGGGTTCGGCAGCGGGAAAAGGCGCTATCCGTTCAGCTGTGCGTGGCCCACGGCGATATGTTTGATTATGTAGCTGATGAGCTTCTTGCTAAATTAAATCACGAGTGGTATGAACATGATCGGATCGACATTTGGGGTTTTGATACGTGGGGAAGCGCCTGTAGCTGCGACGCCTGTCAGGCGATAGGAAACAACACGGATCGCGCGGTCTATTTTCTGTCTCAGCTTCGCCAGCGCTTGGATCGCGCTATGAACGAGGAGCGGCTGGATCACCCCGTTCAACTGGTGATGTGCAGCTATGAGGGAACGTATACTCTGGCGGCTCCACAGAAACCGGCGCCTGCAAATCTGCTAGCGGCGGGCGACAGCGTTGTGTATTACCCGATTAACCGCTGTTATGAGCACTGTGTGGAAGATCCCCACTGTACGACGAATCAGCGGTACGCCACCACTATTTCAGATTGGGAAAAGGCCCCCTGTCAGTTGCCGCGGGTCATTGGAGAATATTACAACGTCTCGAAATACGAGGACCTTCCCCTTCTCTTTACTCATTCTATGTTGAAAGATTTGCCCTATTACTACCGAAAGGGCTTTTGCGGTATTACGTATATGCACGTTCCCATGATGCACTGGGGATTGCGGTCTCTGACGCATGTCCTCTATGCGGAACTTGCGTGGACTATGAAAGAGACCGCCTCCATGGAAGATATCAGTCCGTACCTGGCTGATTATTTTTCCAGTCTCTACGGCCGCTATGCCTCCCGCATGAACGTTGTCTATCAGTTGGTTGAAAAAAGCAGCTTAACCATTGCCTCGTGGCGTGCCTGGGACGGCAACAGCATCCTGTCGCAGCTGTTGAAATGGGACGGAAAAAAGCCGGCACAGCCCTTATCCCCCAATGGCCATTTTGCAGACGGCATTCTGGCGGATGGCCAGCGCATCGCCAAAATTCTTCAGCAGACTGTATCCATGGTAGATGCCATGATCCAGGAGGAGAAAACGTGGATGGCCCGGGAAGGGGCTGTCGCAATACAGCAGGCTGTGAACCCGGACGAACTGCGCAAGCTTAACACGAAGGATCAGCTTCTCCAGCGGCTGACCGTCGTTCACCGCCAGCTTGTCTACGGCCGTGATGTCGCTCGGTTAAGTGTCGCCGTGTGCCGGTACCACCAGGCGCTTCTCCGGGGGCACGACGCGGAAGCGGACCTTGCGTGGGACGATGTGGAAACCTATGAGAGGGCTCTTGAGCGGTACTACATGCCAATTACAGGATATAATGCCAACAATCTCCTGGTGAATGACGCCATGACCCGCTCTCAGCTCCGCCCTGTCGTCGCACGCTGCCGCGCACAGCGCACCATGAAGATTGCGCAACAGAAGAGAGGACAAACCCTGCTGTAAAAGAGTTGACCTCCCCAAAAAAGGACCGGCCCGCAAGCTGATTTCGATCCGCTTGTGGGCCGGTCCCTTATTTATGTTTATCAAAATGATTTCACAGCCTGCCTGCTGGAAATGCGCTTGCTTTAAGTAAAAAGCGGCAACCACCTACTCTCCCAGGCAGTCCCCCGCCAAGTACCATCGGCC
>JAHZBS010000026.1:9660-17730 GCA_019423265.1 Clostridiales bacterium | reverse complement strand
ATTGGTTATGGCCTTAAGGTACTAAAATTCTATGACAAGCCAGCGCTGGATGTCATGAATCGATTGTGCTTTAAGGTCTTTTTGCCGTTGATGTTATTTCAAAATGTATATAAAACAGATTTAGCGGGAGTTTTCAACGGAAAAATCCTGATTTTCGCTGTCCTATCAGTGTTTGCGATGTTTGTCATTCTCATGCTTATAATCCCTAGGATCGAGAAGGACAATGCCAGACGGGGCGTCTTAATCCAAGCCATGTTTCGCAGCAATTTTGTTCTGTTCGGGCTCCCGGTGGTCATCTCACTCTGCGGCGAGGAAGCGTCCGGCGTCACCGCGCTGATGATCGCGGTGGTGGTTCCGATGTATAACGCCTTGTCAGTGGTGGCGCTGGAGACCTTTCGGGGAGGGAAGCCTAGCCTCAAAAAAATCGGAAAGGGCGTCGTCACCAATCCTCTGATTATCGCCTCGGCACTGGGGATTTTGCTGTTCTTCTCAGGTTTGGAGCTCCCCTACGCGGTAGACAAAACCATTGGAGATTTAGGGAAGATAGCGACGCCGTTGGCGCTGGTGGTCCTGGGGGGATCCTTTGATTTCTCGAAAATTCGAGGGTATGCCAGACAGCTTCTGATTGGCGTTGGCGGTAAGCTCGTGGTCGGACCGGCTGTTTTCTTGCCTATCGGCGTTGCCCTCGGATTTCGGGGCGTGGAGCTCACAAGTCTGATGATTATGTTTGGGGCTCCCACCGCCGTCTCATCCTTTACGATGGCGCAACAGATGGACGGGGATAGCGAATTGGCCGGTCAGCTTGTCGTCTTTAGCTCTGCCTTCTCGATTTTGACCATCTTCATCTGGATTTTTGTTTTAAAACAATTAAATCTGATGTGAAGTCTGCGTTAACGAAATGTGCAGACAATGTAAAAAATACCATTCCTATTGTAACTTATTTTGGGATACGCTATAATGGAAATATCGTTATGGAATTCGATGGAGGAGCGTGAGGGAATGGAAGAGCGGAGTCAGAGATTTACAAAGGAGGAGCGGAGTTGGATTTTATACGATTGGGCCAATTCCGTGTACGCCACCATCATGATGGCAGCGCTATTTCCCATCTATTTTACTAGCTTAGCGGGGGAAGCCGGCGACGTGTGGTGGGGCGTGGGCTCATCGGCTGCCACCTTTGTCATGGCATTCTTGTCGCCGTTGGCCGGCGCGGTGGCGGATTACCGGGGGCGCAAAAAAATCGTCTTTAGCTTGTTTTTTATCCTCGGACTGGTGTGTACCTTCTGCACGGCAATCACCGAAAATTGGCGGTTGATCTTAGGATTCTATGTCCTCTCCAACATTGGGTTTGCCGGGAGCAATCTGTGCTATGATTCATTTTTGACGGATGTTACCACCCGGGAGCGGATGGATAAGGTCTCTGCCTGGGGCTATGCCATGGGGTATATCGGTGGAAGCACCATTCCTTTCCTTGCCGCCATCGCGCTGGTGATGCTGGGGCCCAGCATCGGGATCGATAACGCCACGGCGATCCGTATATCGGTGGTGATCACGGTGCTGTGGTGGGGCGGTTTCAGCATACCCTTCTTCCGGCACGTGAGACAGCGGTACTATACGGAAAAAAAGAGCGACCATGTGGTCAGGGAAACGTTCGCCAATATTTGGCGGACAGCGGCGATGATTTTTCAGGATCGGCGGCTTCGACTCTTTATCCTGGCATACTTTTTTTACATTGACGGCGTGGGCACGGTAATCAAGATGTCAACGGCCTACGGCGCAGCGCTGGGCTTGGATTCCACGGGTATGGTTCTGGCCCTGTTGGTGACACAGATTGTCGCGGTTCCCTGTGCCATCTGGTTCAGCAAACTTGGAGAGAGATTTGGCGGGCTCAATGTGATTCTGCTAGGTGTGGGCATCTACTGTGTCATCTGCACCCTTGGCTTTGTTATGGGGTATGGCACGGAGGAAGGGTTCTTGACCAACGGGCAGGCGCTCGGGATATTCTGGATCCTGGCGGTCTTGGTGGGCACCGCCCAGGGCGGGATTCAGGCCATGTCCCGGTCTTACTTCGGCAGGATGATACCGCCTGAGCGCTCCAATGAATGTTTTGGCTTTTTTGATATCTTCGGAAAGTTTGCCGCGGTCATTGGACCGGCTCTATATTCTGTTGTCAAGACTGTGACGGGGCGATCCTCCATGGCAATCTTTGGAATCATCATCCTCTTTGTGTTGGGCGGCGCTTTATTGATCGGGTGCAAAAAGGCGAACCCCCCTGTGCGATGACGCTAGTACAAAATTGAGAACCCCGGCATTTGTAAGCATACCTTCAAATGCCGGGGGTTATTTTATGTACCTTTAGAATTAGCAATAATTGTCTGACTGAGGAAAAGAAATGGCAAGCCAAATGGAGAGAATTGTGCTAAGATGTACAGAGAATGGACGGAGGCTCAGATCAGAGCGCTGTCGATTGACGCTACTAAGACTGTTAAGGGATGGAGGGAGAATACAATGAAAAAAGCATTACTTTTCCAGGGCGGCTGGGATGGACATGAACCAAAGTTGACTTCCGCAAGATTCTCTAGAATCTTACAGGAAGAAGGATTTCAGACGGAGATCTCCGACACGCTGGAGTGCCTGGCAGATCTCGATGCGCTGATGGAGCTGGATTTGTTGGTGGCGTGCTGGACCGGAGGAGAGATCAAAAGCGAGTATACCCGAAACGTGGCCAAGGCCGTAGGCGCTGGCGTTGGGTTGGCCGGTTGCCACGGTGGAATGTGCGATTCGTTCCGCCAGGATACCGAATGGCAATTTATAACCGGCGGCCAGTGGGTCAGCCATCCAGGAGGAGATGGCGTCGAATATACGGTTAACATTAAAAGCTCTTCAAGCCCTATCGTGTACGGATTAGAGGACTTTACGGTCAAGAGCGAACACTACTACCTGCACGTGGACCCTGCCATCGAGGTGTTGGCGACCACCCGCTTCCCCCTGATCAGCTACTACCATATCTCCAACGGGATTGTGGATATGCCGGTGGTCTGGACAAAGCGGTGGGGAAATGGACGTGTCTTTTATAATTCGCTGGGGCATCACGACGATGTGTTTGAAAATTCACCGACGGCGGAAGTGCTGATGCGCCGAGGTATGCTGTGGGCCGCGGAGGGCAAGGAGATCGCCGTGCGTGAAGGGCTCACCACAGAAGCTTTTGAGAATAACGCCAAAATGTATTAACCGAAAATAGTAGGAGGAGATTCGCATGAGAACGGTGAAGATTGGAATCGTCGGCTGCGGTTCTATAAGCGGCATCTATCTGAAGAATCTGACATACCGGTTCAAGGAGATGGAAATCATTGGAGTTTGCGACCTGATTCGGGAGCGCGCGGAGAAAGCGGTGGAGGAGTATAAGATTCCCAGGCTGTACGAGGATATGTACGAGCTCTTTGCGGACCCGGACGTGGATATTGTGCTGAATCTGACCCGGCCGTATGAGCATTTTGGCGTTACAAGCGAAGCGCTAAAGGCGGGGAAGCATGTGTATTCCGAGAAGCCTCTGGGCGCGACGCTGGAAGAGGGGAAAGAACTGATTGCCCTGGCGAAAGAAAGACATCTGCTCATCGGCGGGGCTCCCGATACCTTCATGGGGGCGGGAATCCAGACTTGCCGAAAACTGATAGACGACGGATACATTGGGACGCCGGTGGGCGCGTCAGCCTTTATGGTCTGCCACGGGCATGAGACTTGGCATCCGGACCCGGAATTCTACTACAAATTCGGCGGCGGCCCTATGCTGGACATGGGACCCTATTATCTGACGGCCCTTGTCAATCTGTTGGGCGCTGTCACGGCCATCTCCGGCATGACCAAAAGTACATTTCCTCAGAGAACCATCACCAGTGAGCCCCACTATGGCGAAGTCATCCATGTGGATGTGCCAACCTATATCACAGGGATGATGCAGTTCGCCTGCGGCGCTATCGGCACAATCTTCACGACATTTGATGTCTATAAGGCAGAGATGCCATGGATCGAGGTCTACGGTTCACAGGGGACGTTGTCCGTCCCGGATCCCAATGGGTTTGGAGGCCCTGTTCGACTGTACCGGCCAGAGGAAGGTCGATTCTATGACATGCCGCTGACCTTCGGCTATGCAGACAACAGCCGAGGTATGGGATTGGCGGATATGGCAAAAGCGATTCAGACAGGCCGAAGCTTTCGCGCCAGCAGCGAAATCACCTTCCACGTGCTGGAGATCATGACCGGTTTCCAGCGAAGTCAAGAGAAGGGGCAGCATATCGAGTTGGAATCCTGCCCGTCCCGCCCTGCGCCCATGCTGCGGCATGATTTGGAGGGGATCTTCGGAGCGTAATGGTCCCCTGCCCAGAAAAAAGCGCCCTGTCCACAGAGATTCATCTGTGGGACAGGGCGCTTTGCATTGATCTATTTTCCATTCCAACTTTTCTTTTTTCCGCGGTTTTCCGATCTCGCTCCGTGAGCGGCAGGCTTTCTCTTACCAGCCTCGCCTCGATTGGCGGGCGTTCCTTTTCCTTTCCGCCCACTTCCTTTCACATCCTGAGCGCGCTCAACATTGACGGCTTTTCCTTTGATCTGATTGTTCTTCATGCCCATCAAAACATCTTTGACATAATCCACCGGGATATCCACAAAGGTAAAATTGTCAAAGATATCGATGGCGCCGATGATCTTTCCGGGTATGCCCGTCTCGCCTGCGATGGCGCCGACAATATCCTTCGTCCGGATCTGCTGGTTTTTTCCGATATTGATGTACAGGCGAACCATATCGGCATCCGAATACTCGCGCTCCGGAATTTTGGTAGGCGTAATGGAGATGTCGTCTTCTTCCTCGCTGGTGTCGTCGTAGAGCTCTCGTTTGAGGAGCGCGGCGGCGATGTCCATGACGGAATAATCTTCTTCCACCAGGCTCTCCACCAGGTTGACATACTTGGTCAGATGCCCCTCATCGATGGAAGCCTTCAGTTCGCTGAGAAAGGCGCGGGTCTTAACCTCCTCGATATCGCTGAGAGTGGGAAGCCGCTGGGGAAGTATTCTGCTGCCCGTATAGCGCATGATATCCCGGAGCTTGTAGACCTCCTTCCCCACGGCGAAAGTGTACGCCTTGCCCGTCTTGCCAGCCCGGCCGGTTCGGCCGATCCGGTGTACGTAGTACTCCTCGTCGGAGGGGATGTCGTAGTTAAATACGATGTCGATATCGTCCACATCGATGCCGCGGGCTGCCACGTCCGTGGCCACCAAAATCTCAATGGTCCCCTGGCGAAATTTTTTCATAACCAGATCGCGCTGGACTTGCTTCAGATCCCCGTGAAGACCGTCGGCAAAATAGCCGCGGCCTTGCAGCTGCTGCGTCAGCTCGTCCACGCGCTTTTTTGTATTGCAAAAGACCATGGAGCGCTCGGGCGAATACAGATCGATGAGGCGGCACAGGGCTTCGAGCTTCATTTTTTCTTTGACCTCAAAGTAAATCTGTTCGATCTTCGGGACTGTCAATTCCTTAGGCGTTGTCTTGATCAGCTGGGGATCCCGCTGGTATTGTTTCGTCAGGTCAAGGATCTCCTGGGGCATGGTGGCGGAAAATAGAATCGTCTGCCGTTCCTCCACCGGCATTTGGGACAAAATCAGCTCAATGTCTTCGCGGAAGCCCATGTCCAGCATTTCATCGGCCTCGTCCAGCACAACCATCTGGACGTGAGAGACTTTAATCGTATGGCGCCGCATGTGATCCATGAAGCGGCCGGGGGTGCCGATGATGATCTGTGCCCCTTTTTTTAAAGCGGAGATCTGGCGGTCGATGGGCTGTCCGCCGTAGACGGGTACGACCTTGATATTGTCTTTATACTTCAAGAGTTTGCGAAATTCTTCGCAGACCTGGATGGCCAGCTCCCGTGTCGGACACAGGATGACCGCTTGCAGATACCGGTCATCCGGATCGATCTGTTCGATGCAGGGGATCCCAAATGCGGCTGTTTTGCCGGTCCCTGTCTGTGACTGTCCGATGACGTCCTGCCCGGACATAATGATTTCAATGGCCTGCGATTGGATGGGGGTGGCCTCCTCAAATCCCATATCCTGCACGGCGCGGATAACCTCCTCCGAGAGGTTCATGTCTTCAAAATTTTTATAGGCTGTCATATTTTCCTTTCAATGCTGCTTTGTTACAGCGAATTCTGTAAGTTCATATGGAATCATGTACCAACTGTTCACTGGGAAGATGTGAATTCATTTGATACAACATTTTATTATACCATGGTTTTACTTCAATGACAAGGGATTCTGCGATATTTTGCAAGCTTTCTTCAGAAAGCATGCTTTCTGAAGAAGGCTTGCTTTCTTGAAGAAGTGACGGTGCTTCCCTTGACAAGGCTTCCATTTTATAGTACACTTGCCAGTGACTGAGAGGACAAGGAAGGCGGTGCTAAAGATGGGGGATCGCTTGACGCCCATAACCCTGGAAAACTTTGACATGGTATATAAGCGGGTCAGCCGGGATTTTCCGGACAATGAGCACCCGCCCTATAGAGCCATGCGGTCCAGAACGAAGCGGGGGGTATCCGAAGGATTTCTCTTTCAAGCCGATGGGATCGACTGCGCCTATGTGTTTACCGTGACAGAGCCAGAACAGAATATGGTGCTGCTCTACTTATTAGCCGTCTACGAGGAATATAGAGGGAGCGGTATCGGCGGGAGGCTCATGAAAGCGCTGGAAGAACAGTTTGCGCAGACGGCTGGGATTCTGATCGAGGTGGAAAAGCCGGAGCTGGCGCAGTCCGACGAGGAGCGGCGGACCCGGACACGGAGAATCGCTTTCTATGAGCGCGCTGGCTATGAGATGGTGCCAGGTTTCGAATATTATTCTATCTGGGATGTCCCGTATCACATCATGGCCTTGCCGAGAAGCCGCGCCATGGAAGACCTGGCGGCTGGCGCGCCCGCGGCGCTTCGGGGGGCCTACTTGAAGCTTATCGGGCAAAATCATATTCACAAGCTTGTCATCCGCGCGCAAGCGCAGAAATTTACTGCTGAAAAGGAGAATGCCACATGATCACCATCACAATGCAAAATGGAAAACAGATAAAGCTGGAGCTGTATCCGGAGGCGGCGCCCATAACGGTGCAGAATTTTATTGACCTGGTAAAAAAAGAATTTTACAATGGCCTGACATTTCACAGGGTTATCGCCGGTTTTATGATTCAGGGAGGGTGCCCGAAGGGGGATGGAACCGGAGGACCCGGCTACCACATTAAGGGCGAATTTTCGCAAAACGGTGTCTCCAATCCCATCCGCCACACTCGCGGCGTCATTTCTATGGCGCGGGCCATGGATCCCAATTCTGCCGGATCCCAATTTTTTATCATGCACGAGGACGCGCCTCATCTGGACGGCTCCTATGCTGCCTTTGGGAAGGTCGTCGAAGGGATGGACGTGGTGGATGAGATTGCAGCGGTCCATGTGGATTACGCGGATAAACCGACGGACCCTCAGGTGATTGAAAGAATTGAATATACGGAGGAATAAGAAGGCGAGGAACAGACGGTGAATGACGGATATAAGCTGGTTGCAGGCCCTTTGACCATCCTGCTGGCCGCGGTGATATTTTTGGTCTTTTATCTCCGCAACCGAAAAAAAGGATGGACGGCGATTTATTATGCGGTCGCTATATTTGCCCTGTGGTCTGTCTATACGACAGTGGTCCACACGATTCTTCCCCTTCCCCTGGACTGGGACGCCATACGGGCCATGCGGGAGCTCCAGGCCTATCAACCGATTCAATGGAATCCCATTGCCAGCGTTCGAGAGGGGATTCAGGGAAAGGGACTGGGGTCGTACTTATTGGATATCTCCTGGATCTGGCGTTCGGGGATTGTATTGGGTATTGTATTGCCCATCGTATTTCCCAAGGCGAAACGCCTGCGGATTCAGATTTTGACAGCGTTGGGGGTGGGAGGATTTCTGTTCCTTTATCCGGTGGCTTTCCGGGCGGCGACAGGTATCGCGAGTCCTGCGGATCTCTCCTACAGTCTGTGGTATTGGCTTGCCTAT